>PKWQ01000414.1 GCA_003133265.1 Acetobacteraceae bacterium | reverse complement strand
GCCGCGACCTGGCGGGCGAAGCTGCTCGATCTGGATCTGGTGCGCGCGCCGGAAGGCGGGGTGCAGGGGCGCGGCCAGCTCGCGCTCACGCTCGGCGGGGAGGAGGTGGCGCTCGCCGCGTCCGGCACGCTGGAGGCGGGGGGCGCGGAGATGCATGTGCATGCCAGCCTCGGCCCGGTGGCGCCCGCCGCGCTGGCGCGGGAGGCCGCCTTGTTCGCCCCGCTCGCCGCGCTCGATGCGAAAGTGTCGGNNCGTGCGCCGGGTGCGGGTCGATGCCCATGTCGGGCCGGGGACGGCGCGGATCGGCGCATCCGACGTTCCGTTTCTTGGCGGCGATCTGGCGGCCGAGGGCGCGGCGGGGGACTTCCTCCTGCGCGGCGCGAGCCTGCGGCTGCCGGGGCACGATGTTGACGTGTCGTCGCTGCTGCGCGCTACCGGCGCGATCCATCATGAGGGCGGCAGGCTGCGCGCCGCGCTGGTGCTCGATCTGGACCGGATGGATTTCGCCGATCTCGGGCGGGTCTGGCCGGTGGGCATCGGCGTGCCGGCACGGACCTGGGTCACCGGCAACATCACCGCCGGCGTCGCGCGTGATGGCCATGCCGATGTGGTGCTGGAGGCGAACGAGGATCTCTCCGATGTCACGCTCGCCTCCGCCAGCGGCACCATGCAGGGCGATGGGCTGACGGTACATTGGCTGAGACCGGTGCCGCCGATCGAGCATGGTATGGCCCGGCTGGATATCCTCGACCCCGATACGTTGGCGGTCACGGTCACCGCCGGGCGTCAGGCGCGGGAAGGCGCGCATGACGAGGGGATCGGCATCCGTTCCGGGCGGATGCGTATCACTGGCCTCATGCACAAGGATCAGGTCGCCACCATCGACGCCGATCTCGCCGGCCCCCTCGCCGATGTCATCACGCTGTTGCGCCATAAGCGGCTGCATCTGCTCGACCGCTTTCCGATCGCGCTGAACGAACCGGCCGGGCAGGTCGGCGGCACGCTGTCGGTGACGCTGCCGCTGGACAACAATCTCAGCATCGAGCAGGTGGATATCCACACACAGATGCATCTGGATGGCGCGCGTCTGACCGGCCTGGTCGCCGGGCGCGACCTGGACAAGGGCAATCTCGACATCGCGGCGACATCCGATGGGCTGACGCTGAAAGGCCAGGCGGAGATCGCCGCCATCCCGACCACGCTCGACGCGCAGCTGGATTTCCGCGCCGGTGGCCCGGCCCAGGTGGTCCGCCGGATCGTGGCGAGCGGGCGTGCCGATGCCGGCCGCCTCGCCGCCGCCGGGCTGGATGCCGGCGATGTCCTGTCGGGTCCGGTGGCGTTGCAGGCCACCCTGACCGAGCGGCGCAACGGCCAGGGCGAGATCCAGGCCAGCGCCGATCTGACCGGGGCCGGGCTGTATGCCTCTCCGATCGAATGGCGCAAGCCGGCGGGGCAGAAGGCGTCGGCCTCGGCGCGGCTGAGATTGCAGAACGGGCGAATGGTGGGCATCGACAACATCGTCGTCGACGGCGAGGGGCTGACGCTGCGCGCCGATACCGAAATTGCCGGCGGCAAGATCGCCGCGGTGCTGATCCAGCGCGCCCGGCTGGGCGAGACCGAGGCGCACGGGACGGTGCGCTTCCCGCCAGGCAAGGGGCCGATCCGCGCCAGCGTCGAGGGGAGCATCATCGACCTGTCCGCTCTGCTGAGCCGTCACGACCGCACCGCCCAACCGCGCGAACCGGACGACGCGCCGGCCGGTCCCGCCTGGAACGCCGATCTGCGGTTCGATCGCGCGATCATGGCCGGCGGGGCATCCATGAACACCCTGCTCGCGCACCTGGAGAACGACGGCAAGCTGACGCGCCGGCTGCATGTGGAGGGGCTGACCGGGCCTGACGCGCATTTCCGGCTGGATATCGTCCCCGACGCCGCCGGCGTGCGGAAAATGTCCGCCAGCGCCGAGAATGCCGGCGACCTGTTGCGCGCGCTCGACCTGGCCCACACCATGCAGGGCGGCACGCTGACGGTGAGCGCCGCCTACGCCGATGCCGAGCCGCACCGGCCGCTGTCCGGCACGGCGGAGATCGACGAGTTCCGCGTCCGCGGCGCCCCGGCGCTGGGGATGCTGTTGCAGGCGATGACGCTGTACGGGCTGGTGGAGGTGTTGCAGGGGCCGGGGCTCGGCTTCCGCCACATGGTCGCGCCGTTCAGCCTGGCGGGCGACGTGCTGGAACTGCGGGACGCGCGCGCCTTCAGCCCCTCGCTCGGGCTGACGGTCAAGGGGCGGATCGACATCGCGCAAGAGCGGATGGATTTGGCCGGAACCATCGTGCCGGCCTATTTCTTCAATTCCCTGCTGGGCAATCTGCCGCTGGTGGGCAAGCTGTTCAGTCCGGAGGAGGGCGGCGGGCTGTTCGCCGCGTCCTATGCCATGCGTGGCCCTTTGGACGATCCGGCGGTGACGGTGAACCCGCTGTCGGCGCTGACGCCGGGGTTCCTGCGTGGGGTGTTCGGGATTTTCTGATCGCGGCACGGACAAGGGACGTTCCGCTCTTGACCGCAGCGGCGCGCGCGGCTTCGCTGGCGGGGAATTTTGGGGGCATGCCATGGCCACGACGCAGCCGGTCGCGATCGTCTTCGATACCTTCGGCACGGTGGTGGATTGGCGCACCAGCCTGATCGAGGAATTGACCGCATTCGGCGCCGCGCGCGGCATCGCCGCGGATTGGCCGGCGTTGGTGGATGCGTGGCGCGCCGCCTATCACCCGTCGATGGACCGGGTGCGCAAGGGCGAACTGCCCTGGACCAGGCTCGACGACCTGCACCGCGCCTCGCTCGACCAGCTGGTGGCGAGGTTCGGGATCAAGGGGCTGAGCGAGGCCGATCTGGCGCACATCAATCGCGGCTGGCACCGGCTGAAGCCCTGGCCGGACGCCGTGCCCGGCCTGACGCGGCTGAAGCGGAAATTCATCATCGGGCCGCTGTCGAACGGCAATGTGTCGCTGCTGACCAACATGGCGAAGTTCAGCGCCATTCCGTGGGATATGGTGTTCGGCTCCGACCTGTTCGGCCATTTCAAGCCCGATCCGGAAACCTATCTCGGCGTGGCGCGGCTGCTCGATCTGCAACCGGGCCAGGTGATGCTGGCGGCGGCGCATAACCGCGATCTGGCGGCGGCGCGGGCGTGCGGGCTGATGACGGGCTTCTTCCCGCGTCCGGGCGAATACGGCCCGAACCAGAAACTTGACTACGCCGCCGATGCGGAGTGGGACTACGTGGCNNCAAAGATCGCGGCACAGGGGAAACGGACCATGGAATTCGATTACATCATCGTCGGCGGTGGGACGGCGGGTTCGGTGCTCGCCAACCGGCTTTCGGCCAGAAGCGCCAACAAGGTGCTGCTCTGCGAGGCGGGGCAGGACACGCCGCACGGCAAGGTGCCGGAGGCGATCCTGGATACCTATCCCGGCACCGCCTACCTGGATCAGCGCTTCCACTGGACCCAGCTGAAGGTCACCACCGAGGTTATTTCCCACAACAATCCCGAGGCGACCAAGCCGCCGAGGCGGAAATACGAGCAGGGCCGGGTGATGGGCGGCGGCTCGTCGATCAACGGGCAGCTCGCCAATCGTGGCGCGCCGACCGACTACGACGAGTGGGACGCGCGCGGCGCGCGCGGCTGGAACTGGGACAATGTGCTGCCCTACTTCAAGAAGGTAGAGCGGGACATGGATTTCGACGGCCCGTACCACGGCAAGGAAGGCCGCATCCCGGTCCGGCGCATCTTTCCCGACCTGTGGCCCGAACACGCCAAGGCGGTGGCGAAGGCGCTGGAGCAGACCGGCTTCGAGTATCTGCCGGACCAGAACGGCGAGTTCAAGCAGGGCTATTTCCCGATCACCATCTCCAACGCCTACGAGCGCCGGGTCTCGGCGGCGATTGCCTATCTCGATCCCGGTACGCGGATGCGCGAAAATCTGACGATCTCCGCCGACACCCAGGTTTCCTCGCTGATCTTCGAGGACGGGCGCTGCGTCGGCGTCAACGCCCTGGTCGGCGGCCGGGCGCAGGAGTTCCGTGGCCGGGAGATCATCATGTCCTGCGGCGCGATCCATTCGCCGGCACACCTGATGCGCGCCGGCATCGGGCCGGCCGGGCATCTGCGCGACATGGGGATAGAGGTGCGCGCCCACCGGCCCGGCGTCGGCCAGCGGCTGATGGACCATCCCTCGATCGCGCTCGCCTCGTTCGTCAAGCCGCACGCGCGGGTCAGCGACGAGTTCACCCGCCGGCACATCATGCTGGCCTGGCGCTACTCGTCGAACATGCACGGAGCGCCGGCGAACGACATGTTCGTTGCCGCAGCCACCAAATCGTCCTGGCACGCGGTCGGCGAGCAGATGGCCTCGCTGCTGATCTTCGTCAACAAGACCTATTCGGAAACCGGCCAGGTCAAGCTGCAATCGCCCGATTGGCGGGCGGAGCCGGAGGTGGAGTTCAACCTGCTGTCCGACCAGCGCGACCTGGAACGGCTGATGGACGGGTTCCGCAAGCTCGGTCTGCTGCAGATGCTGCCCGCGATGCAGGAAGTGACGGCCGATCCGTTCCCGGCGAGCTACAGCGACAAGGTGCGTCAGGTCGGCGTCATCAATCGCAAGAACAAGTTCCTGACCGGCGTCATGGCGAAGCTGCTGGACGGCCCGGCGCCGCTGCGGCGGTTCCTGCTACAGAAGTTCGTCATGGAGGGCTTCACGCTGGAGCAGGTGATGACCGACGACGAAGCGCTGGAGGCATTCGTGCGCAAGGCGGCGGTCGGCGTATGGCATGCCTCCTGCTCCTGCCGGATGGGCGATCCCGACGACCCGATGGCGGTGACCGACCCGGCCGGGCGGGTCTACGGCGTGGAAGGGCTCAGGGTGGTGGATGCCTCGATCTTCCCGGTGGTGCCGTGCGCCAACACGAATTTTCCGACGCTGATGACGGCGGAGAAAATCGCCGATGCGATTCTGGCCGGGCACTGAACGGCCCGGTGGAGAAGGCTAATCCCCCCACATCCCGCCGTTGATGTCCAGGATCTCCCCGGTCACCCAGCCGGCCTGCTCGCCGGCCAGATAGGTGACGGCGTCCGCCACCTCCTCGCCCTGGCCCAGGCGGCTGATCGGGATCTGCGCCAGCACGGCCGGCGGCAGCGCGGTGGTCATCGGCGAGGCGATCGGACCCGGCGCGACCACGTTCACGGTGATGCCCTCGGAAGCCAGTTCCTTCGCCAGGTACAGCGACATCGCATGCACGCCGGCCTTCGATGCGCCATAGGCGGCGTTGCCGGCGCGCTCCTGCTCCGCGCGGTCGATCCAGGGGCGCGGGTTGCCGCCGTTCTTCGCCAGGACCGAGCCGATATTGACGATGCGCCCGTATTGCGCCGCGCGCATCGGCGCGATCACCGCCTGACAGCAGAGGAACACGCCCTTGAGGTTGATCGCCATGACGCGATCCCACTCGGCTTCCTCCAGCGTCTGCGCATTGCCGCGCGAGGCGGTGCCGGCGACGGTGACGAGGATGTCGATCTTGCCGAATGTTTCCAGCGCGCGGCCGACCATGGCGTGGATGGCGTCGCGGCTGGTGACATCGGTCGGCACGTCGATCGCGCGCCGGCCCAGCGCCTGGATCTCGGCGGCGAGTTCCGGTGCGCCGCGCCGCCCGGCAAGGCAAAGATCCGCACCTTCGTGGGCGAACCGTCGCGCCACCGCGCCGCCGATGACCCCGCCCGCGCCGGTGACGATCGCCACTCTTCCCTGTAGGCGCATGCGGCGGCTCCCTTCGGTCAGGACGGCGTTTCGGAAGGCGGGAAATTCAATTCGACATCGATGCCGTCGGGATCGACCATGAACAGCTGCGTCATGTTCAGCCGCGGCAGCACGCGCTCGGAATACGGGATGCGGTGGGTGGCGAGTTGCTGCTTCATCTCCGCCAGTCCCTCGGCGGCGAACGCGACATGATCGAGCCGCGTCACCTTGACCGGGGCGTTCTGCGGCTGGTCCTCGATCGGCAGGTCGCCGGCGCGGTTGAAGATCAGATGCACCACGGGAACATCCCCGGCATACAGCCAGTAGCCGGGGAAGCCGAGCGGCGGACGATCGCCGACCGTCAGGCCGACGATGTCGACATAGAAATCCTTGGTCGCTTCCAGATCGCGCGGGCGGATCGTGTAGTGGTTCAGCGACAGCGCGGGCATGGATGCTTCCTTTCAGTCAGATAGAACTTTCCGATCCCTGTCTGGGACCGGCTATTCCGCCGCCATGCGGCTGGCGTTGTGGATCACCTCGTCCAGCGCCGGCTTGATCTCGCGCTGGAAGATGTCGAGCGTCTCGATCACCGCGTCTTTCGGCATCTGCGCGTAGTGGTTCACCAGCGCGATGTGCTCGCCCGGCAGCACCTTCCATTGCTCGACCAGCTGCTTGCGCACGCTGTCCACGGTACCGAACACGAACAGGCCGGAATTCACCAGCGAGCCGAAGATGTCGTCGCCTTCCACCTTGCGCCGGCCCATCGCGGCATAGAAGTTCTTCCAGATATCCAAATCATAGGCCCGGATCTTCTCCAGCGCCTCTTCCTCGGTCCGGCCGATCTGGATCCAGCGCACCAGGCACTGGTTCTGCCCAGGGGCGTAGCGGCGGCCGTGCTGCGCCGCGACCGTGCGATAACGCTCCGACAGCGGGCCGGCGGAGGCGATGGAGGCGAAATAGGTCGGCACGAAGCCGTGCTTGCCGCAGAACTCGATGGTTTCGGGACTGCCGGAGCCGGCGACGAACACTTTCGGATGCGGGCGAGTATAGGGCGAGGGCGCCACGGAGGCGCGGCGCCAGACGCCGTGCTCGTCCACCTCGCCGGGCGCGCCCAGCCGCTGCGTCACCCCGGCGCGCGCCAGCGGCCAGTCCGTCACGCCCGTCTCGTAGGGGAACGGGATCTGCCAGTTGATGCCCTTGTGGTCGAAGCTTTCCTGCGTCCAGGCCTTCACCACGATCTCGATGCTCTCCTCGAAGATCGCGCGGTTGTGGGCGTCGTCGTCCTTGTCCTGCTGTTCCTGGGTGGCGGTGGAAAATCCGGCGTTGATGGTCTGCGGATTGTAGATCGCCGCCGAGGGGGACTTGGTGGCGCGGGCGCCGAAATGCTGGCCCAGCACGTTGGTCCAGCGCGACTGATAGCCACGCGCGAAGCCGACGAAGGTGCGGCCTTGCGAGAGATGGTCGATCACCGCCACTTCCTCGGCCACCCGGATTGGGTTGTGCGTGCTCATCACATAGCCCAGCGGGCCGATATGGATGTTCTTGGTCTTCGCCAGCCAATAGGCGTTGGTCGCGCCCGGGCTTGGCGCCACCTCGTAACCTTCCGACCAGAAATGATGCTCGGGCGTGGCCGCGCCCCAGATGCCCATCTCGTCGGCGGCCTGGATGATCTCGGTCATGCCGCTGATGGCGGTCTGATAGCGATCCCGGTTCCGCCCGACCGGACGCAGCGCCGCGCGCTCCGCCTCATCGGCGGTCGGGATGACAGGATACATGAGTGCGATCGGCTTGAGCATCGGCGAACCCCCTGGGTGCAATAGGCTTGTGAGGCGGCGTTTATTTCACGCCTTGGTCCGAAACTATGCACAACTTGGCGGCGGGGTAAATCCTGCTGGAACGGAGCGGGGACGGCGTTCCCGGCCATGCGTTGATATGCATCAACGCGCGGATCGGACGATCGCCTTATGAGTGTGGCGGTGGCTAAGGAGATAACGATGCAAGTCCCGCCGCAGGTCACATTCCGTCATATGGAGCCATCGGACTCCGCCGAGCAGCAGATCCGTCGCCATATCGCGGAGCTGGAGCAGTTCTATCCGCGCATCACGGCCTGCCATGTGGTGCTGGATGCGGATCACCGGCACCACCGGCAGGGAAAGCTGTTCCATGTGCGTGTGGAGGTCAGCACACCCGGGCAGGTTATCGTCGTCGGGCGCGATCCGGCCGAACATCATGCGCATGAGGATGCGCATGTGGCGATCCGCGACGCCTTCAACGCGGCACGGCGGCAGCTGGAGGACCACGCACGACGGGCGCGCGGCGATCAGAAGACGCACGAGGCGCCGCTGATCGGGCGCATCAGTCAGATCTTTCCCGATCGCGGCTACGCCTTCCTCGTCACGGAGACGGGGGAAGACGTCTACGTCCACCGCAACAGCGTCACCAACGCCGGCTTCGAGAAGCTGCGCGTGGGCGATCAGGTGCGCTATGTCCTCAGCCCCGATCTCGGGGACAAAGGCGCCCAGGCGAGCACGGTGGTGCCGTTGCACGCCTGAAAGCGCACACCTGAAAGCCCGGGCCGATCTAGGGAGCATCGACCAGAACCACCTCGGCGTCTTCCAGGCCGACGATTTCGAGCGTCGCCAGATCGGTGATCGCCGCGCCGTCGCGCGCCGCGATGCGGACCCCGCCGATCTCGACCGCGCCGGTGGCCGCCACCAGATAGGCGTGCCGCGCGGGATCGAGATCGAGGGTGATGCGCTCGCCGGCCTTGATGGTGGCACCCATCACCCGCGCCTCGGCCCGGATCGGCAGCGCCGCGTCGTCACCGGGCAGGCCGCTCGCCAGCGTGACGAACCGGCCCGAGCGGTCGGCCTTCGGAAACGGCTTGGCGCCCCAGGACGGTGCCCCGCCACTGGTGGTCGGCTCGATCCAGATCTGGAAGATCAGGGAGGTCTTGTCCTCGAGATTATATTCCGAGTGACGCACGCCAGAGCCCGCCGACATCACCTGAACGTCGCCGGCCTCGGTGCGGCCGGTGTTGCCCATCGAATCCTGGTGGGTGATCGCCCCCTCGCGCACGTAGGTGACGATTTCCATGTCGGCGTGCGGATGCGGCGGGAAGCCGGACTTGGGGGCGATCTCGTCGTCGTTCCAGACCCGCAGGCTGCCCCAGCCCATCCGTGCGGGATCGTGGTAGCCGGCGAAGGAAAAATGATGTTTGGCCTTGAGCCAGCCATGGTCGGCTCCGCCCAGTTCGGCGAATGGCCTGCGTTCGATCATGACGGAAGCTCCTGTTGGGGTGGGGGCCGAGGCCCCGCGATAGGCGGAAGATGGTGTTTGGCGATGGCGATGAAAGGTGTTTGGCGATGGCGATGAAAATAGAAAAAAGGAATTTCATCGTTTCCATAGTGCGGGTGGGGTCAGGCGGGCCAACGAATGGCACCCTTTCGAGCCTCGTCAAATCATGTGTCAATCAGAACGTCATCCGACCGATATCAACGCTGCGTGCCGAGTTGCGTCAGCAGCAGCCCGGCCACGATTAACGTCATCCCCACCCAGAACAACGGGGTCACCTGCTCCCCATAGAACAACCAGCCGATCAACGGTACCGCCATGGTGGCGCCGGCAATCCAGGGATAGGCCTCGGTCAGCGGCACGCGGGACAGCACGAAAATCCAAAGCACCGTGGCTAGGCCATAGAGCGCCAGTGCCAAGTAAAAGCTTGGAAGGGTTGCGAGCGTCCATCCCCCGTCCGCAAGCGACCGCCCCTGGATCGCGAGGCCCGCGCGTTTGAACAGGAACTGACCGGCCGAAAGGAATACCACAACCGTGAGCAGAAGGGCTGCGTTGGTCATGAGCCAGATCGCCGGAAGACGAAGTACTGAATGTCGGAGGAAAAGACGCCGGTCATCACGCGCACTGCACATGCCGCAGCATAGAGCGCCGCGGCCTTCGCGGGGCCGATGGTGCGGTCGTAGCGGATACGATTATATAGTCCGTCTGTCGCCACCGACGACAGCTGTCCGCGGCGCACCAAGGTAAACCCGGTCCGTTCGAACAACCGCTGCAGGGTGCGGGCCGTAAAGTAGCTCAGATGGGGAGATGGCAGCCCGCGTTGCCACATGCGGTCGAGCGGGCCCGTGACCCCTAACCGAGCCGCTGCTCTTGCTATCCTGAAGATAAGACCATCCGCCACAGGCAAGTTCACGATGACGACCCCGTCGGGCTGTAAGTAGTCCAGGAGGGCGCTGGTGGTGCCGTTCACGTCGGGCAGGTGCTCGAACACATCGTTGAACGTGATCGCGTTGAAGCGCGCGCCGTCTGGCATGGCGTCTGGGAAGAACCCGGCAATCACATCGTGGTTGGCCGACCTGGCGCGCAGCTCCATATCACGATCTGGCTCTATCCCGATGCAGATCACACCGCGCGTCTTCGCAGCCTCCATGAACCAGCCATGGGCGCAACCGACATCAAGCAACCTCGTGCCGTTCGGCAATAGATCGGCGCACTCGTCCAACAACTGCTGAAAATTGGCGAGCCGGATAGGCTTCAGTGCCCGTTCCCGCACATCCTCATCGATCCGCGCGACGTCGTTAATGCGTACTGGTAGCTTGCTGGCGAAGAAGCCACAGCCAGAACAATGGAACGTTCCTGGCGTGAGGTCCGGGACCATCGCCGTATCGCAAATGGCGCACGTCATAACTTCTCCTGACGGTTCCCGCGGCGTCGATCTCCCTTTCGTTGCCATCAAGCGATATCCATACCGCACCGCGTCTCGGACCGCAGCCGGGCCAGCGGCTCAGGCGTCGCGCGCTTGGGCGGCAATAACGGTGTGATGGCCCGATTCGGCATTGCCCCGATGTCGAACGCGAGGAACGACAGCAGCAGTTGCACGCCCAGAATAACCGGCAGCGCCGCCAGCATCACGGTGCCCGTGGTGGCTGGCCGGCCGGTGGCGATGCTGGTTGCCCACCCCTGCACGCCAAACACGACGCCGAACAGCAGGAAGAACAGACCCGTCAGCAGCTCCAGCGACGCGATCGAGAAGCCGCGCAGGAAGTAGCCATAGAACACCCGCTTGCAGAAATTGCCGATGTTGCCGCCCAGGAAGTCCAGGAATACCCGCCGAATCTTTAATCCGCTCTGCTCATCGGCATAGACCGCGGTCATCGGCAGATCGAGAACATAGGCCTGGAGGGTGCCGAGGCGGAACAGCATGTCGGATTCGAAGAAGTAGCGGCGCCTCACCTTGTGCAATGGCAAGCGGGACAACACGGCGGCGCTGATGGCCGTGTATCCGTTCGTAGGGTCGAACATATTCCAGTAGCCCGAGGACAGCTTCGTCATGAAGGACAGGGCGGCATTGCCGATCAGCCGATCCCATGGCATGGCCCGCACGTCCTCGATGTTGTGGAACCGATTGCCTTTGACGTAATCGGCCCTGCCCTGAAGGATCGGCGCTACGAACTGCGGTATAAGCGCGGGGTCCATCTGCCCATCGCCGTCGAGCTTGACGATCACATCCGCCCCGGCCGCGATCGCGTGCTGGTAGCCGGTGATGACGGCACCCCCGACGCCCTGGTTCTGCTCATGCACCAGCACCACCACCCGCTGGTCCCGGCATCCCGCCAGCACATGCGCGCCCGAACCCTCCGGGCAGGCATCGTCCACGACGAAGATGTGTGCGACCTCCGGCCCGATCGACGCCAGCAGCGGCAGGATGTGGGCTCGCACCCGGTAGGATGGGATCACCACGGCAACGACTCGCTTGCTCAAGCCCGCCCGTCGCTCTGTTCGAGCGTCGAGCGGAGGCCACCTGTCTGTCCGCATGTCAGGCTCGGCATGGACCATCTAGAACACCTGATAGCTCTGTACGACCACGATGGAGGTCAGCGCGACCCCGGCTGCGAACCGTCGTTTCAAAATAAATGGAATCCCCTCGCGATCGTTACGTCCATCGACACGGTGTCAAAGACGATGATTGCGATCAGAAGAGTGTAGCCGAGTGCGGTATTGGGGTGGTACCTCGGACCGCCCTTTATCGAGACGAGCGTTGCCGCCGCAAGCGCGCCAAGCGGCAGGAAATATCGGCCTTGCACGCCGGGAACCTCCCAGAACTGGACGCGATCGGTGTTCATGACGAAGAACGTTGTCTGAATCAGGACAACCACGCTGGCGATCAAGCAGAGGTTCCATATGGTTGCGACGGTATTGAGCCTGGGGTCATTCTCGCCCGCCAATGTGCAGGACAGGGTCAAAGAGATTACCGCAAGCGCAAAAACGTAGCCCGGAAGATATACCGTCCAGGCACCGAAAATACCCACTGACTCTTCGATATACCGGAGCAAGTGTGATCGCATATCCTCGATCAGCATTGCAGCGAAGCGCAAGGGCTCTCCAAAGATGGCGGCCTTTCTCGCGGCGCTTGCCGCAGTTGGCGGCATCAGCGATGCAATGGTCGAGGATGTCGACGCGAGCCACAGCGCGGTAAGGCCCAATGCGAACACGGCGATGAGCAGGTGAGCCGACAACGGATGCGTCACTGTCTTTCGTGATAGTGCCGATTTCTCGAAACGAAGCATAGCCGGGATGCCTATCGCCAGTAGGGGAGCATAGACAACCTTGGAGCAGATAATTCCTGCGGCGACGGCGGCTATCAGAATGTCGGTTCGAGACCACGCCTTGCACAGGTTAGCCCGCAATGCGACGGCGGTGAGTAGAAACGCCGAGGCGATGATCGTGGCGTCCGGGGCCACGGATCCGTATTCGAACTGCGCCATGGGCAAGAGAGCGATGGCGAGCGCCGTCGCCCGGCCCATGGGCAACACTCGGAGCGACCAGGCGATGACGACGACAGCCGTCGCCGCATTCGCAACACGCCCAAAATACAGCAATGCCAACGGCGATGCCCCGAACAGACGGCCGACTGCTATGCCGAACGTCTGTGGGAGGTACAGCAACGGCGAATAGTCCACGGTGATGAATTCGGCGAATTGCCGTCGCCATGGCGCAAGCGGTTGCTCGAATTCCCGCCACGTTTCGGCCAGCGGATGGGTGCCGAGCGGCGGTACGTGCCAAATCTCGAGGGTTCCCCAAGTGCGCTTCACGAATTCCGGGAGGGAGGAAGGAATGATACCGCCGGCGAGGCCGTCCCGCACGCTCCCCCAGATGCTGGCTTCGCTGAGCTGATAGCTACGGAAGAAGTGTTGGAATTCGTCGTGCACCTGAAAAGGCGGCGTGAGAAAAGCCAGCAGGATCGCGTTTGCTCCACCAACCAGAAGAAAGACGATATGGGGAGGAAACCTTGCCGCGAGACGACGCAAGGCCGGCCCCCAATCCCGAGTGCTCCGTGCGCCAGGAAGGTCGGCGTCTGCGCCTGTGGGCATTATGGCTTCCCGCTTCGAGTCCGAGACCATGGATGCTACTCGCTACCGTGCGAGCAAGCGGAATGCAATGATTTCATGTGCCTAACTGGAATAGTCATGTTCCTACGGGCCATCGGCAACACCAGCGGCAATACTCCCAGCAAACCAAGCATGAGGCAGAGAACCGCGACATCGGCCGATTCCCCGCATCGTCGTGACGATAACCGGCGCACCTTTCTTAGCGTGCCGGCCCCGGACGCGCTAGGTTACGGACCCGGAGGAGAAAATTCGTCGTATCGCCGTCCGGCTCGTGCAAAGGCGCGTTCGGCCCGCGCCCCCCGTCTTCCCGCCGCCGGACGCTGCCGCTATGGTCGGGGCTGTTCTCATCCCTTCGTGCAGGATAATCCCCCCATATGGTCGAGTATGTGATCGCCCCGCCTCCGGTCGTCGCGGTGCCTGTTGTCGGCGGCGGCGCCTTCCCGGTCCGCCGCGTCTTCTGCGTCGGGCGCAACTACGCCGAGCATGCCCGCGAGATGGGCGGCGACCCGAGCCGGGAGCCGCCGTTCTTCTTCATGAAACCCGCCGACGCGCTGCTGACCGGCAACGCCGACATGCCCTATCCCCCGGCGACCAACGACATGCACCATGAGATGGAGCTGGTCGTCGCCATCGGCATCGGCGGCACCGACATCGCCGAGGCCGACGCGCTGGCGCATGTCTGGGGCTATGCGGTCGGGCTGGATATGACGCGGCGCGACGTGCAGAACGTGGCGCGCAAGGCCGGCCGGCCCTGGGACATGGGCAAGGGCTTCGACCATTCCGCCCCGATCGGCGACATCGTGCCGGCCAGCAAGATCGGCCATCCGGAAAAGGGGCTGATCGAGCTGAAGGTGAACGGCGTGGTACGCCAGTCCTCCGATCTGTCGAAGATGATCTGGAATATCCCGGAGACCATCTCCTACCTGTCCGGCCTGGTGCGCATGGAACCCGGCGACCTGATCTTCACCGGCACGCCGGAGGGCGTCGCGGCGACGGTGCGGGGCGACGTGCTGGAAGGCCGGGTCGAGGGCGTCGGCAGCCTGCGCACCAAGATCGTCTGATCCGATGGCGCTTCGGATCGTCACCTGGAACATCAACTCGCTCCGTCTCCGCCTGAAGCTGCTCAAGGACGTGGTCGACGCGCTCGACCCGGACGTGATCTGCCTGCAGGAAACCAAGGTGCCGGACGATCTGTTCCCGAAGGACGCCCTGGTGGAGCTTGGCTATCCCTACGTCGCCTATCGCGGGATGAAGAGCTACAACGGGGTGGCGATCCTGTCGCGCCGGCCGATCGAGGTGGCCGACATCGCGCCTGCCTGGTGCGGCAAGACCGACTGCCGGCATTTGTCGGTGCTGGTGGACGCCAAGGGCGGGCCGGTGGAACTGCATGATTTCTATGTCCCGGCCGGGGGCGACATCCCCGACCGGACGCAGAACGAGAAATTCGGCCACAAGCTGGATTNNTCGATTTCGTCGCAGAGACAACCAACTGGTTCGCCGCCCGCACCAACCTGGCGCGCACGGTCCTGGTCGGCGATCTGAACATCGCGCCGCTGGTAAGCGACGTGTGGAGCCACAAGCAACTGCTGGACGTGGTCAGCCACACGCCGCCGGAGACCGAGGGGCTGCTCGCCTGGCAGCGCACCGGCTTCGTCGATGCGCTGCGCCATTTCGTGCCGGAGCCGGAGAAGCTGTTCACCTGGTGGTCGTACCGCAACCGCGACTGGCGGGTATCGGATCGCGGTCGGCGGCTGGACCATGTGTGGGTAACGCCCGACCTTCAGGGCGCGCTGACCCGCCACACCGTGCTGCGCGATGCGCGCGACTGGACGCAGACCTCCGACCATGTCCCGGTCTGCGTGGAGCTGGCGCTGTAGAGTGGTTTCAGGCGGCCTCCGCCTTGATCGCGTCCGCCGGGGTGCCGAAGATCCGGTCGATATGCGCGCGCTCCAC
>PKWQ01000427.1 GCA_003133265.1 Acetobacteraceae bacterium | reverse complement strand
CCTCGGCCATCGCCTCGCCCACCGTCACGCCGATCACGGGAATATCGGCCGCCAGCGCGATGCCGTGCGCCAGCGCGAGCCCGGCGCGGATGCCGGTGAAGCTGCCGGGGCCGACGGTCACCGCCACCAGATCGAGATCGCCGGCCAGCAGCCCGGCCTCGGCCAGCACTGCCTCTGCCATGCCGGGCAGGTGCGCGGCGTGACCGCGTCCGATCTGTTCTTGCCGCGTGGCGAGCAGCGCCTCATCCACCACCACGGCCGCAGCGCATCGCGCCAGCGCCGCATCGAGAGCGAGAATCCGAACCATCGCCCAACCCTAACGGTGTGCCGGCCGGGCGGCTAGCGGTCAGTCGCCGTTGATCGGCCCCGATCCTCCGCTATTTCACGTCCCCCACGAACCGAATAGTCCTGCCCGGGCCGCGTCGCTGGCGCGGTCGAACTCCGAACGGGGATGATGCTCATGTTCAAAAGAATGCTTCTGGGAGCGGTCGCCGCGCTTGGCGTGGCGCTGACGCTCGCCGCCACGCCGGCCTCGGCGAAGATCAAGATCGCCACCGCCGGCCCGATGACCGGCGAATATGCCGCCTTCGGCCAGCAGATGCGGGCCGGTGCCGAACAGGCGGTGGCCGACATCAACAAGGCCGGCGGCGTGCTTGGCCAGCAACTGGCGCTGGAAGTGGGCGACGATGCCTGCGACCCGAAGCAGGCCGTCTCGGTTGCCAACGATCTGGCCAGCAAGGGCATCGATCCGGAGGGCTATGTTCTCTATACCTACGCCGCAGTGCAGGTCTGGGCGCAGGCGGCGCAGAAGGCCAACAGCACCGATCCCAAGAAGGTGGCCGCGGCGATGCACACCGGTACCTGGCAGACGGTGCTGGGCCCGATCACCTTCGACAAGAAGGGCGACGTGACGGTGTCGGACTACGTATTCTACATCTGGGCGAATGGCTCCTACGCCGAGATGTGATCTTCGCTGCCGCATTGACGACGAAGGCCCGGGGTGGAGGCTCCCGGCCTTTTTCTTGTCTGGATTGCTCTCGCCCGGCCGGTCGTTACTTCTTTTCCGCCTTCACCGCGTGATACCCGCGCCCGTAGTAGATCAGCCCCTCGTGCGCATCGCCGGTGCGGATCGCCTCGACCTCGCAGAAGAATACCGTGTGCGTGCCCACCTCTGCCTGGTCGGTGATGCGGCAGTCGAAGGCCACCACCGCCTCGTCCAGAACCGGCGATCCGGTTTCCAGCGTGTGCCAGGAGTGGCCCTCGAAACGGCCGTCCATCGTGTGGTCGGTCATGCCGGCGAACCGGCCGGACAGATGTTCCTGTGCCGGGGTCAGCGTGTTCACGCACAGCACCCCGTTCGCCTCCAGCAGCGGATAGGAATCGTTGCTGCGGTTGGCGCACACCAGCAAGGTCGGCGGCGTGTCGGTGACGCTGGTCACCGCCGAGGCGGTGAAGCCTGCCCGCCCGCCCGGGCCGTCGGTCGTAATCACATTCACCGCCGCGCCCAGGCGGGCCATGGCGTCTCGATAGGCTGTTTTGCTGACGGGCACGTCTAGCTCCAATCCCGGGACTGTTCGGAAACAGTATGGCGCAGCGCGCATGGTGACGGGAAGGGCGCTTGCGGAAACCGCTCCGCCCCGGTCATGCTGCATCGCGGCACAGTACGGAGAGCGCGCATGGACGATTTTCTGGCCCGGACCGAGGCGATGATCGCCACCTGGCATGGCGTGGCGGCGCCGAACGAGCCCGGACGGCGCATGGCCGCCGATCTTGTCAGCACCATCCGCGCCTTCGAGGCGTTGCGCGGGTCCCTGGCGTTTGAGGACGAGCCGGCGAGCTTCGAGTTGGCACTTGCTGAAACCAAGGAGGCGACGCCGTGACCGGTCTCGCCGATCTCTCGCTGGTGGCGGCTGCGGATGCCGTCGCTTCCGGCCAGGTCACGTCGCGCGAGCTGCTCGATGCCTGCTGGACCAATATCGAGCGTGCCAATCCGGCGTTGAACGCCACCATCTGGCTCGACCGCGAGCAGGCCGAGCGCGACGCGGCGGCGGCGGACGTGGCGGTGCGGGCGAAGGCGCCGCTCGGCAAGCTGCACGGCGTGCCGATGGCGCACAAGGACATGTATTACCAGGCCGGCCGGCTCTGCACCTGCGGCTCGGAAATCCGCAGGGACTTCGTTCCCAGCTATACCGCCACCGCCATCGAGCGGCTGTCCGCCGCCGGGGCTTATTGTTTCGGCGGGCTCAACATGGCGGAGTTCGCCCAGGCGCCGACCGGGCACAACCGTCATTACGGCGACTGCCACAATCCGTGGAGCCTGCCCTACATCACCGGCGGCTCCTCCTCCGGGGCAGGTGCCGCAGTGGCCGCGCGCATGACGTTCGCAGCACTCGGTTCCGATACCGGCGGCTCGATCCGGCTGCCGGCGTCGGCCTGCGGCGTGACCGGTATCAAGCCGACGCAGACGCGCGTGTCGCGCTACGGCGCCATGCCGCTGTCGTTCAGCCACGACAATGTCGGCCCGCTGGCCCGTACCGCGCGCGACTGCGCCCGTATCCTCGGCGTCATCGCCGGGCACGATCCGCGCGACCCCACCAGTTCGCGCGAGCCGGTGGCGGACTACGAGGCGGCGCTGGACGGCGATCTGCGCGGCCTGCGCATAGGCATTCCCACCACCTGGTTCCTGGAGCGCGCCGAGGCGCCGATCGCGGCGGCGATCGAACGGGCCTGCGAGGTGCTGGCCGCGCGCGGCGCCATCGTGCGCAAGATCACCCTGCCGCTGATGGACGCCATCGGCACCTATGGCGGCATCGTCTCGCGTGTCGAGGGCGCGACGATTCACGCCCAATGGATGCGCGAGCGCCCCGGCGACTACGCCCCGTTCCTGGCCGGGCGGATGTATCCGGGCTTCGCCATCCCGGCGGTCTATTACGCCGAGACCCTCGCCCGGCGCGGGCCGATTTTGAAGGCGTTCGCCAGGGAGGTGTTCTCGGAGGTCGACGTGCTGGCCACGCCCGCCATCCCGACGCTGCTGCCGACGCTGGCCGAGACCGACATCGACAAGGGGCCGCCAGGGACGGAGAAGAAGTTTCTGGCGGTTTCGATCAATACCAGGCCGTTCAACTATCTCGGCCTGCCGGCGGTCAGCGTGCCCTGCGGCTTCGATCCCAACGGCCTGCCGATAGGGCTGCAGATCGCCGGGCGGCCGTTCGCGGAGGCGCGCATCCTGAAGGTGGCCGACGCCTACCAGCGCGACACCGATTTCCATACGCGCCGTCCGCCCGTTCTCGACGGTCGGGCGCGGGAGGGCTCATGAGCAAGCCGAAGGTCGCCTTCATTGGCACCGGCGGAACCATCGCCTCGATCGGCGCCGGACCGCTCGACATCCAGGACTACAGCGCCACCGGCAAGGTGATGCAGGCGGACGCGATCCTGGAACGTTTCCCGGAAACCGCGCTGGTGGCGGACGTGCTCGCGGTGCCCTATCGCAATATCGCCAGTCCCGGCATCGGCTGGCCGGATTGGAAGGCGCTGGTGGAAACCTGCGCGCGGCTGGTGGCCGAGCATGCCGACCTCGCCGGCATCGTCATCGGCCACGGCACCGCGACGCTGGAGGAGACGGCGTATTTCCTCAGCCTGACGCTGAAGGTGGCGGTGCCCGTGGTGCTGGTCGGCGCCCAGCGCCCATCCAGCGCGCTGTCCACCGACGCCGGGCTCAATCTGGTCAACGCGATCCGCGTCGCCGCCAGCCCCGAGGCGCGCGGCCTGGGCGTGCTGGTGGTGCTGAACGACGAGATCCACGCCGCGCGGGAGGTGACGAAGACCTCCACCTCGCGGATGCAGACCTTCCGTGCGGCCGACTTCGGCGCCCTGGGCCACGCCGACAGCGATGCGATCGCGTTCTACCGCCGCCCCATCCGCCGCGCCGCGCCGGACACCGAGTTCGACATCGCCGGTCTCGATGCGCTGCCGCGCGTCGATATCGCCTATTCCTACGCGGGTGGCGACGGCGTGGCGATCCGCGCCTTCATCGCCGCCGGCGCGCGCGGGATCGTCTCCGCCGGCTTCGCCCCGGGCCTGGGCACGCCAGCCGAGACAGAGGCGCTGCGCGAGGCGGTCGCGGCGGGAGTGACCGTGATGCAGAGCACGCGTGCCGGCAGCGGGCGGGTGTATCGCGGCACGCGCCTGCGCGACTGGGGTTTTTTGGTCGCCGACAATCTGACGCCGCAGAAGGCGCGGCTGCTGCTGGCCCTGGCGCTGACCCGGACCGACGATCCGGAAGCGATCCAGGAGATGTTTCGGGTGTATTGAGGACGTCATGGACATCTACCACGTCTGGTGCGACCTCAAGCCCGAGGTCAGCGACACCGCCTTTGCCGAGAAGCTCGATGCCTATCTCGGCCATCTGCGAACCGAGGGGCTGATCGAGGGCTGGCGGCTGACGCGCCGCAAGCTCGGCTTGGGTGCGCCGGGTCTCGGGGAATTCCATCTGATGATCGAGGTGAAGAATCTCGCCCAACTGGAAGACGCCTTCCAGCGCGTCGCCGGCCGGCGAGAGCCGGTGGAGGGGTTCCATTTCGGGGTGAATTCCCTGGTGCGGAACGCAGTGTTCGCGCTGTACCGGGATTTCCCGGACCCGGTAAGGCATCGGGGAGAAGAGCGTTTCTAGATGATCCGGTCACGATGAAACCGGTCTGACGGCATACGCCGTCACCGAAGCGCCTCGCGGTGCTTCGGGTGGGCGATGGCGGTCAGGGCCCGCGCCCGCTCGGACAGCGTTAGCCCGCGCAGGTCCGCCGCGCCGTATTCGGTGACGATCACATCGACGTCGCTGCGCGGCGTGGTCACAGGGCCGTTCAGCGTCTTGCAGATCCGGCTGGCCTTTCCCCCACGCGCGGTGGACGCCAGCGCGATGATCGCGTGTCCGCCCGGTGCGCGATGGGCGGCACGCACCAGATCGGGCTGGCCGCCGACGGCGCCGAGGATGTCGTCGCCGGCGGCTTCGGCGTTGACCTGGCCGGTCAGGTCAACTTCAAGCGCGGTGTTGATGCTGATCAGGTTCGGCACGCGCAGCAGATCGCCCGCATGGGTGTGCCAGGACGGGCGAAGCCGGACGCCCGGGTTGCGGTCGGCGAAGCGATACAGACGCTCGGTGCCCAGCAGCACGCCGGCCACCGCGATGCCCTTGTCGAACGGCTTGGTCGCGTTGGTCATTACCCCGCGCTCGATCAGCCCGACCAGTGAGTCGCCGGCTATGCCGGAATGCAGGCCCAGATCGCGTCGGTCTACGATGCCTTGCATGACCGCTTCGGGGATGGAACCCACGCCCATCTGCAACACCGCGCCATCCTCGATATAGCGCGCCACATTGGCGGCGATCGTCTGTTCCACTGGCCCGATCCGCGGCGCGGCCTGCTGGATCGGCGGACGGGAGGTCTCGACGATGGCGGCGATGCGCTCCAGGTCGGGACCGCCCTCGTTGTAGGTCCAGGGAATCTGGTCGTTGACCTCCGCGATCACCACGCGCGCCGTGGCGATCAGCGTCTGCACGTAGTCGTTGATCAGGCCGAAGCTGTGCCGTCCGTCTGGGCCGGGTGGGCTGAGCTGCACCAGGGCGACGTCGCAGCGTATGTGCCCGTCGGCGATGTAGCGGTAGATCTGGCCGACATGCACCGGCACGATGTCCAGCACGCCCGCCCTGGCCAGCGCACGGGAGGTGCCCATCGGCCCGAAGC
Source organism: Acetobacteraceae bacterium (assembly GCA_003133265.1). Classification (GTDB taxonomy): domain Bacteria; phylum Pseudomonadota; class Alphaproteobacteria; order Acetobacterales; family Acetobacteraceae; genus PALSA-911. Next base: position 6,586 of record PKWQ01000427.1, on the reverse strand, counting down.
TGCGCATGGCGATGGTATCGGCATGTTCCGGGCGCAGCGTGTCGGCGAAGCAGGCGCCGAGAAACACGGTGATCGGGCCGATCGCATGGCGCTGCGCCACCAGCGTCTCGGTCAGCGTCAGCGGCTCGCCGGTCGCATGACCCCACAGCACATGATCGCCGGGGCGGATGAATGCGCGGAGGTCGAGGTCCTCGGGTTTGATCCGCCGAGGCGCCATCACACCGTCAGCACGATCTTGCCGGGATACTTGCGCGACAGCAGCGCGTTCAGCGCGGCGGGCGCTTCGGTCAACGGAAAGGTCTTGGAGATGCGCGGGCGCAGCTTGCCGGCGGCGTGCCATCGCAGCATTTCGGCGATGAAGGTGCCGCCGAACACCGGGTCGCGCTCGTTCTGCGCGCCGAACACCACGCCGGTGACGGCGATGTTCTTCACCAGCACGAGGTTGGCCGGCACTTGCTGGATGCGCCCGCCGGCGAAACCGATCACCAGCATGCGTGCTTCCCAGTTCACCGCGCGGATCGCCTGATCGAACGCGTCGCCGCCGACCGGGTCGTAGACGACGTCGGCGCCCTTGCCGCCGGTGATTTCGCGCACCCGGTCGCGGATGCTTTCGCGCGTGTAGTCGATCGTGTGGTCGGCGCCGTAGTCGCGCGTCAGAGCGCATTTTTCCGCTCCGCCGGCGGCGGCGATGACGCGGGCACCGAGCAGCTTGCCGATCTCCACCGCCGTCAGGCCAACGCCGCCGGCCGCGCCCAGCACCAGCAGCGTCTCGCCGGGTTGCAGCTTGCCGCGATGGGTCAGCGCGTAGAACGACGTGCCGTAGACGGCGGGAAAGCCGGCGGCGGTGATGTTGTCGATGCCGTCATGGATCGGCAGCACGCAGTTGGCGCTGACCGCCACCTCGTCGGCATAGCCGCCGCCGAAGCGCAGGAAGGCGATGACGCGCTGGCCGAGCGCGTAGGGCCGGGTGAGCCCGGGGCCGATCTCGCTGATCTCCCCGGAGACTTCCAGGCCGGGGATGAAGGGCAGCGGCGGTTTCACCTGGTAATTTCCGGCGACCTGCAGCGTATCGGCGAAATTGATGCCGGCGGCGTGCACGCGGATGCGCACCTCGTTCTGGCCGAGCGGCCGGCTGGGCAGTTCGGCGAGCGTCAGCGCCTCGGGGGCGCCCCAGTTTCGGCAGATCATGGCTTTCATGGGCGGCCTCTCATGCGGTGGGAAGAACCGACGTGGCGCCGGATGCGTCCAGCGCGGCGATCTCTGAGTCCGACAGCTTCAGCAATTCGCGCAGCACCTCTGTCGTGTGCTCGCCGAGGCAAGGTGCCGGGCGGGCGATGTGCATCGTGCGTTCGCGGAANNACCACCGCGTCGTGCAGCCTGTTTCCATCGGCCACCGGCGTGGCGCGGATGCCGCGCGCCGCGAGGCCGGCAACGATTTCGACGGCGCTACGGTCGGCGGCCCAGGCATCGAGCGGGGCGGGCAGCGCGGTCGCATCGGCGGCGCGCACGACCAGCCAGACGCCGTCGGCGCTGCGTACGCAGTCCTGCGCGCCGGCGGTGTCGTCGCCGTTGCCGAGGCGGGTCTGATCGCCGGCGACGATGCGCTCGCCGAGCAGGAAGCTCGCCAACTCGCGCTGCGGAATATCCAGATGGATGCCCTTGCCGGTCCGCCGCCGCTCCAAGACCGCCGTGACGACGACGCCGGCGGCGAAGATGGAGATGATCTGGTCGGGATAGTTCAGTGCCATGCCGCTGATCGCCGGCACGCCGTCGGGATAGCCGCTGATCGAGGCCAGCCCCGAGGTGGCGTCCAGCGTCGATCCGTAGCTGGCCGCCGCGCGGTCCGGGCCGCGCTCGCCCTGGCTGGTGATCGACGCCAGGATGATGCGCGGATTGACCGCTGCCAGATCGGCGAAGGACAGTTGCAGCCGTTCCAGCACGCCGCGGCGGAAATTCTCCAGCACCACGTCGGACTGCTCCACCAGCCGCAGGAACAGCGCGCGCCCGTCGGGTGATTTCAGGTCGATCCCGACGCCACGCTTGTTGCGGTTGGTGAAGCGGAAGAAGCGCGAACGGTTCCACCAGTCGATGCCCGGCGTGCGTCCGTCCCAGGTGCGGAACAGGTCGATCGCGCCGCCGGATTCCACCTTCATAACGTCCGCGCCGAGATCGGCGAGCAGCGCGGAGCCGCTGGCCCCGGCGGTGATCATGCCGAGATCGAGCACGCGGATGCCCGATAGCGGACGGTTCGGCTCAGCCACGCGCGGCCTCCAGCGCCGGTGCCGGCGTGGGCGTGAAACGCGCGCCGTTCCAGACCACCGGGAGGGTCGGCAAGGTCAGCTTGCCATGCACGGGATGCGCGACCTCGGCGAAGAATTGCTGAGCCAGATATTGCGGATCGGCGGCGAGGTCGGACAGACGCCAGACGGCGGCGATCGGCACCCCCCAGCGCTTGGCCTCGGCATAGATCTCGGCGCGGCTGCGGGCAGCGAACCAGGGGGCGATGCGGGCGTTGATCGCCGCGGCGTTGGCCTGCCGGCCGGCGCGGGTCTCGAACGGCGGGTCGAGCAGGTCGGGCGCGTCGAACATGCGCGCCAGGGTCGACCAGTCCTTCTCGACATAGACGAAGGCGGCGTGGCCGTCGCGGCAGGCAAGGATCTGGAACTCCCCGACCGCGCCGGGGCGGGCCGGCGCTCGGCCGCTATAGAGCCGGTCGGCGAAGGTCTTCCAGTTGGTCCATTGCGCGACATCGAGGACGGAGACATCGACGATTTCCGCCACGCCCTGGTTCGCCAGCGCCGCGACCAGGCCGGTGAAGGCGGCGAGTCCGGCGGTATAGGCGCATTGATGGCCGCCGAGCTTCAGCGGCGCCCGGTCTGGCTCGCCGATGATGTCCATCAGTCCGCTCATCGCCAGGATGTCGATCTGCTCCACCGGCGGGTTGGGGAAAGCGCGACCGGGCAGCGGGGAGACCAGCACGCGCACGCGCGGCGGGGCTGCCAGCAGTGTCGGATCGTCGGTGATGAGCGCATCCGCCGCGCCGAGCAGCCGCGCGCGCAGCGCCGCATCCGCCATTACGACGGAGCGCTTGGAGGTGTTCAGGAACTGGAACAGCGCGCTTCGCTCCGTCGCCGGTCCGGCGGGCAGGAACGGCGGCTGAAAACGCAGAATATCGCCACCGGGCGGCTCGATCTTGATCACGCTGGCGCCGAGGTCGGCGGCGATCTTGCCGGCCATGGCGGTGGCGAGGCGGGTGATCATCGGCGCGTCGGGCGCATTGAGCTCGACGATGGTGAAGCGCGCCAGCGGGCGGGGTTGCGTGGTCAATGGGTCAGTCCTTCAGCAGCACCACCGCCTCGACCTCCACGGCGATCCGGCGCGGCAGGCTGCCCATGCCGACGGCGGAGCGGGCGGGACGGCCGTTTTCGCCGAACACGGCGACGAACAGGTCGGTGCAGCCGTCGATCACCTGCGGATGGTCGACGAAATCCGGTGGCGCGTTCACCATGCCGAGGACCTTCAGCACCGTGTCCACGTTATCGAGCGAACCGGCGGCGGCGCGGATATTGACCAGCAGATTGAGCCCGCACAGCAGCGCGGCGTCGTAGCCCTGCTGGATGGAGAGGTCGAGGCCGACCTTGCCCGTGGTAATGGAGCCATCACGATGGCGCGGACCGACCCCCGAGAGGAACAGCAGGTTGCCGGCGCGGCGATAGGGCACGTAGTTGCCGATCGGCTTGGGCGGCGGCGGCAGCATATGGCCGAGTTCCGCCAGGCGTTGTTCCGCGCTCATTGTTCCCAATTCCTCCCGCAAGCCTATTAATCTGCTGCCACCGTCTCGCCCCGGCGGTTATGCGTCAAGAGAGGGGGCGGAGTGCCGAAGATCTGGTCCTGCGTCTGCCCGGTTGTGCGATATTCGCCGAGCCGGGCGCGATAGGAGGAGGGAAGATGCAGGAGCTGCTGAGCATCGGCTATGAGGGCAGCACGATCGCCGACGTGCTCGCCAGTCTCAGGCGCGCGCGGGTGGCGCTGCTGATCGACGTGCGCGCCGTGGCCGCCTCGCGCAAGCCCGGCTTCTCCAAGCGGCTGCTGGCGGCGGGGCTGGACGAGCAGGGCATCCGTTATGTGCATCTGCAAGGGCTCGGTACGCCGAAGGAGGGCCGTCAGGCGGTGCGGGCGGGCAACCCGGCGCGGATGGAGGCGATCTACGCCGAGCACATGAAATCCGACCGTGCCCAGGCGGAGCTGGCACAGGCGACGATGCTGGCGCGGCAGGAGCGGTGCTGTCTGCTGTGTTTCGAGCGCGACCATATGACCTGCCATCGCCGGCTGGTGGCCGAGGCGATCGTGGCGAAGACGGGACAGAAGGTGACGCATCTGGTGGCGTGATCCGCTGGCGTCTACATGCCGGTTGGTATCAGCCCCTTGATTGTTTCGTCAGCGCCATCTGCGTCGCGCGCTTGTCCAGCCACCAGCCATACCGCTCCGGCCAGAGGCTGAAGGACGGGTCGCAGCCCAGCGCCTGGGCCGCGTGCAGCGGCCAGTTCGGGTTGAACAGCGCCTCCCGCCCGATGGCGATCAGATCGGCGTCGCCGTCGCGCAGGATTTTCTCCGCCTGCGGGCCGTCCAGGATCAGGCCCACCGCCATTGCGGTCACTCCGGCGCGGCGTTTCACCGCGCTGGCGAACGGCACCTGAAAGCCCGGATAGCGCGGCACCGGCGCGGTGGTGGTGGTTCCGGTCAGCCCGCCCGATGAGCAATCCACCACATCGACGCCGATCTCGCTGAGTGCCGCCGCCAGCACCACCGTGTCCTCGATGTCCCAACCGCCCGCTCCGTCCACGGCGGAGACGCGGAAGAACAACGGCTTGCCCTCCGGCCAGACCGCCCGCACCGCGCGCGAGACCTCCAGTGCGAAGCGCATCCGTCCCGCCCGGTCGCCGCCATAGGCATCGTCGCGGGTGTTGCTGACCGCCGAGAGGAAGCTCGCCATCAGGTAGCCGTGCGCGCCATGCACCTCCGCCACGTCGTAGCCCGCATGGTTGGCCCGCGCCGCCGCCTCGGCGTAGGCGCGGACCACGTCCTGGATTTCCGCGACAGAAAGTTGGTGCGGCACCAGCCAGCCCGGCACTACCGGATCGGCGGTGGGGCCGACCGGCTGCCACAGCTTTGCCCCGCGCGCGAGGTCATGCGCATTCAGCGGCCCGCCGCCGTCGATCACCCGCTGCGTGGCGCTCTTGCGCCCGCCATGCGCCAACTGGATGCCGATGCGGCTGCCATGGCCCTGCACCACGTTGACGATGCGCCGGTGCGCCGGCACCTGGCCGTCGTGCCAGATGCCCATGTCGTGATCGGTGATCAGCCCGCGTTCTTCCACCGCCGCACTTTCGGTGAACACCAGCGCGAAGCCGCCCGCCGCCATCTTGCCGAGATGCACCAGATGGATGTCGCCGGGGCAGCCGTGTTTGGAGCCGTAGATGTTCATCGGCGAAAACACGCAGCGGTTGGCGAGGCGCACGCCGCGAATGGTCAGCGGCGTGAACAGCAATGCCGTCGTCGGGTCGGTCATTCATGGTTCCTGATAGCGGGGGTTCCTGATGGTGGGAGGGCTTACGAAACGACGTTGCGCGGATAGGACGGCGAGGCGGACGGCGCGGCGGAGGCGCCGGCATCGATCGGCAGGATGATGCCGGTGACCCAGCGCGCCTCGTCGCTGACCAGATACAGCACGCCGTTGCCGATGTCCCAGCCGGTGCCTTCGACCTTCAACAGCGAGCGGTTCTTGCGCGCCTCGCGGATGTCCTCGCTCATGCCGCCGGAATAGACCATCGGCGTGTAGACCATGCCCGGCGCGATGGCGTTGACGCGGATGCCGTCCTTGGCGTGATGCGCCGCCATTGCGCGCGTCAGGTTCACCACCGCGCCCTTCGATGTCGGGTAGAGCAGCCCGGGATGCCCACCGAACAGCCCGGCATAGGATGCGATGTTGACGATGGCGCCGGCGCCGGTGCGGATCATCTCCGGAATGGCGTATTTTGCCATCAGCATCATCGACTTGACGTTGACCTGCATGGCCGCGTCCCACTCGTCCGGATCGACCTCCACCGCGGTGCCCGACGGCCCGGAGATGCCGACATTGTTCACCAGGATGTCGAGCCTGCCCCACGCCTTTACCGTCTCGGCGACGATCCGCGCGCAATCGGCAGGCTTCGTCACGTCGCCCATGATGATCCGGCAGGTGCCGCCCTCGGCCTCGATCATCTGCTTGGTGCGCTCCACCCAGTCCGCCACCTGATCGACCAGCGTGACCTTCGCGCCTTGCCGGGCCAAGGTGATGCAGGTGGCGCGGCCATTGCCGATGCCGTCGGCGCGCGAGCCCGCGCCGGTGACGATCGCCACCTTGCCCGCGAGCCGTCCGTCGGAATGAGCGGTCATCTGATCCTCCGTGATTGACTTGCCGCCATCGTGGCAGTGGCGCTTACGCCGGTCCAGAGACCGACCGCCAAACGGTGATCCGTGCCGCGCCATGCGCGCGCTCGGCCAACGGCTCGCCCAGCGGCGCCAACGCTTCGCCGCGCCCGACCTC
>PKWQ01000060.1 GCA_003133265.1 Acetobacteraceae bacterium | reverse complement strand
CGGAAGAAACCTTCCTGGCCCCCACGCCGACGGTCGACGACATCGCCACCCCCGAAGGCGCCGTCCCGCTCGCCGCGCCGATGCAGGGCACCGTCGTCAGCATCACCATCACCGAAGGCTCGCCGGTTCGGGCCGGCCAGCCGGTGCTGGTCATGGAGGCGATGAAGATGGAGCACGAAATCCTCGCCCCCGCGTCCGGCATCCTGCTCACGCTGACCGTCGCACCCGGCGACACCGTGTTCGAAGGCCATCGGCTCGCGTTCATCCAGGAAGCCGACATCGGTGTGGACATTGCCGCGGAAACCGCCGAAATCGACCTCGACCATATCCGTCCCGACCTCGCCGAGGTGCTCGACCGTCAGGCCCGCACCAGGGACGCCGCCCGCCCCGACGCGGTGGCCCGCCGCCGCAAGACCGGCCAGCGCACCGTGCGCGAGAACATCGGCGAACTCTGCGATCCCGGCTCCTTCGTCGAGTACGGCGCGCTGGTCATCGCCGCCCGCCGGCTGCGCGCTTCGATCGACGAGCTGATCCGCACCACCCCCGCCGACGGCCTCGTCGCCGGCCTCGGGCGGATCAACGGCGCACTGTTCCCCGACAAGGACGCGCGCTGCATCATCATGTCGTACGACTACACCGTGCTTGCCGGCACCCAGGGCAAGAAGAACCACGCCAAGAAGGACCGGATGTTCGAGCTGGCCGAGAAATGGCGCCTGCCGGTGGTGTTCTTCACCGAAGGCGGCGGCGGGCGGCCCGGCGACACTGACATCATCGCCGCCGCCAACCTCATCACCGAGGCCTTCAACCGCTTCAGCAAGCTGTCCGGCCTGGTGCCGCTGATCGGCATCACCTCTGGCCGGTGCTTTGCCGGCAACGCGGTGATGCTTGGCTGCTGCGACGTCATCATCGCCACCGCCAACTCCACCATCGGCATGGGCGGCCCGGCGATGATCGAGGGCGGCGGCCTCGGAGTCTTCAAGCCCGAAGAGGTCGGGCCAATGAGTGTGCAGGTCCCCAACGGCACCGTCGACATCGCCGTCGCCGACGAGGCCGAGGCGGTCGCCGTCGCGCGGCGCTACATTTCCTACTTCCAGGGCCCGGTCACGGACTGGACCTGCCCCGACCAACGCCTGCTCCGCCGCGTGGTGCCGGAGAACCGCCTGCGGGTCTACGACGTCCGCGAGGTCATCGACACGCTGGCCGACACCGACTCGGTGCTGGAGATCAGGCGCGGCTTCGGCCTCGGCATGATCACCGCCTTCATCCGCATCGAGGGCCGCCCGATTGGCGTTATCGCCAACAACCCGAAGCATCTCGGCGGCGCCATCGATAGCGACGCCTCCGACAAGGCCGCCCGCTTCCTCCAGCTTTGCGACGCCTACGACATCCCTGTCCTCTCGCTCTGCGACACGCCCGGCAACATGGTCGGCCCCGAGTACGAGAAGACCGCCCTGGTGCGCCATTGCTGCCGCATGTTCGTCATCGGTGCCAATGTCACCGTGCCCATTATCGTGGTCGTGTTGCGCAAGGCCTACGGCCTCGGCGCCCAGGGCATGGCCGGCGCCGGCTTCCACGCTCCGATGCTCGCGGTCTCCTGGCCCACCGGCGAGTTCGGCGGCATGGGTCTGGAGGGCGCGGTCAAGCTCGGCTACCGCAACGAGCTCGCCGCCATCGCCGACCCCGCTGAGCGCAAGGCCACCTATGAGCGCATGGTCGCGGGGATGTACGAGAGGGGCAAAGCGCTTTCGGTTGCCTCGCTGTTCGAGCTCGACGACGTCATCGACCCCGCCGACACCCGCCGCGTCATCACCGAGGCACTCCGCGCCTGCCCTCCGCCGCCGGCCCGTGCCCATAAGAAACACGCCTGGATCGACACCTGGTAAGCGGCCCGCACCAGAACTGACCGGGCGAGGCGCGGTGATTTAGGGCGTGCGTCAATTCAGCCCGATGGCCAGAACGAACGAAATCCCCCCTGCGGGGGGCATTCTTATGTTCATCCTCGATGAATTTTTACTCCGGCGCGCCGCGCATGTGTTCTTGCGCTCGGACGGTGAGCCGTGGAAGACGTCCCCACGACCAATCGTTACTATTGGTTGACGTGGATTTCCAATTCGTGCTGTTTGGTTGTCCGACGATGCCTCGCAGCAGGAATTGGCTCAAAATATGCTACCTTGCCAAGTCTATAGCACTCCGACCCCGGCGTTGCCGGCTGAGGCGGATCTGGAACTTACGATCCTGATGCCATGTCTCAACGAGGCTCGGACGCTGCCCACTTGCATCGGCAAGGCACGCAGTTTCCTCGCCCGTGCGGGGGTCGCCGGGGAAGTCCTTGTGGCCGACAACGGCAGCACGGACGGCTCGCAGGAGATGGCACGTCATCATGGTGCCCGGGTGATTGCCGTTTCCGAGAAGGGGTATGGCAGCGCTCTGATTGCGGGCATCCGTGCCGCGCGCGGTCGCTATGTCGTTATGGGCGACAGCGACGATAGCTACGATTTTAGCCGGCTGGACCTGTTTCTGGATCGCCTGCGCGAGGGATCGCAACTGGTCATGGGAAACCGCTTCGCCGGTGGCATCCAGCCGGGCGCGATGCCGCCCCTGCACCGCTACCTGGGCAATCCGGTGCTCTCCACTCTGGGGCGGGTGCTGTTCCGCAGCCCATGCAAGGATTTCCACTGCGGCCTGCGAGGCTTCGAGCGGGATGTAATTCTCCATCTAAATCTATCTGCCCCCGGAATGGAGTTTGCCAGCGAAATGGTGGTCAAGGCCACCGTCGCGAAGCTTCGCATCGCCGAAGTGCCAACCTCGCTTTCGCCGGACGGCAGGGATCGCCCGCCCCATCTGCAGAGTTGGCGAGACGGCTGGCGCCATCTTCGCTTCCTGCTGTTGTTCAGTCCGAGCGGCCTGTTCTTCTATCCAGGGGCGTGCGTGTTCGGCCTAGGGGCGCTGGCAATGCTGCGGCTTCTGATCGGTCCCGTCATCATCGGCTCCGTCGGCTTCGACATCAACACACTGATGTATGCATCGGCTGCGACAGTCATCGGTTGGCAGTCGATTATCTTCTGGGTCTGCGCGAAAATCCACGGCACACGCGAGGGCATCGTCGCGCCCGACCCGATCTTCGAGCGCGCGCTTGGTCGCGTGACGCTTGAGCGGGCGCTGCTTGCGAGCCTGGCAATGTTCCTNNTCGGGCTTTTGCTCGCGATCGGCTCACTCATCGATTGGGGGGGCGCGCGCTTCCACACGCTTGATCCATCGCACAGCATGCGCCTCGTGATTCCGGCGGCCACCGCCATGCTGCTGGCAGTGCAGGCGGCCTATGGAGCCATGTTCATGACATTTCTGAAGATCAGGAAGTGACGCCGTGGCATGCGCGGACTTCAATGACGACCGTGGCGGCAGAGGGTAGATCCACCGGGCTTCTTTCTTGGCGAGCCGCCGTGCTGCTGCTGGCAGCAGGGGTGCTGCTGGCGCTGACGGAGACCCGTTCCCCCACGATCATCGGCTTCGTTAATCCCCTGGTGGACGCAGCCCGTCTTGCGGCGGGTTTGCTTGTCGTCGGCGTAGCCCTCGAAGTCGCCAACCAGTTTTGGCGTTTGCCCTGGCAACAGCCCTCTTTCACAATCGCGCTCGCGTTCTTTTGCTGTCTCGCCGCCGGATGGCTGGGGGGCGTTTCCTGGCCGAACTCAGGCGACGAATACAGTTATGTCTTCCTCGCCGACACGTTGCTGGCCGGCCGCCTGTGGAACCCGGCGCCGCCGGACCAGGAGCTATTTGCGAGCTACCATGTGCTGATTAAGGACGGCATGACATTCAGCCCGTATCCGGTAGCGTGGTCTGCTTTCCTGATGCCGTTTCGTGTGCTGGACGCGGTGTGGCTTGCCAACCCTCTGCTCACGGTGTTGCTCGGGATCGCGCTTCTGGGTGCATGTCGCCGGTTGGACGTGAGCCCGATCGTTCAGAAGCCGACGCTCGCCCTGGTGCTTTTAACCCCGTTTACGCTGTTCCTGGGCGGATCGGTATTCCCGCAGACAATGGCCTGTGCCCTGGTCGCTTGCATCGTCTGGACGCAGTTGACGGACGAGGCACAGCCGCTCCCCTGGCGCAAGCTGCTGACCGGCGCTCTGTTCGGTATCTTGCTGCTGACCCGCTATGACGTGTTTGCGATTGTCGCATTGGTCTATGCGGTCGATCGGGTCGTGATACGGCGGCTTCACGCTGTCACCGATGGTCTGCTGGTGATGTTGGGCTGGCTACCGTTCGTTGCTTGCCAGATGGCCTATAACTTCGGTGTCACGGGCAGCCTGTTACAACTCACGAGCACATGGGGTGCTGCTAGCATTCCGAATGTGCCCATTGAGTACGCGGGTATAGGCGTTGTCACGTTCGCAACCCTGAAGAACCTGTTTTGGCTCGGCACTCTGGCCCAGTTTGGTGGACTTCCCGTTCTGGTTCTGTCCGCAATAGCGCTCGTGATAAAAATACGCCATCGGACCTGCCGCTTCTATGACTTCCTGCTCCCGGCCGCCGTGGCCTTCTACTCATTTGTGCCGTTCACAGGGGGCCATCAATACGGACCGCGCTACTGGTTCTGGGCATGGCCGCTTGCCGTGCTCACGATCACGAGCTGCCTGGTCGATGAGGCTGGCAATCTCCGCATCTTTGGGCGGCGCGTGGCATTCGAGGGGTATGCGACGGCTTGTCTGGTCTACGCGGCCGGCGCATTTTGCGTGCTGCTCGTGACGACCCACGCCTACATCGACGCGCGTCGCACGGTCTTCGACGGGCCGCAGCCGGAATCGCGGGCAATCGTTCTGTTACCCAACCGCTCGCTCAAGATGTGGCCTTGGCAGGCCGGGGGAATCCCTGCCGCGAACCTTGACTTCACGCGCAATGACATCAACTACAACGCGCAGGTTCTTTATGGTCGCGCTGACGTGCCCGATGCGGTTCCACGCGCCTGCCGGCTGGACGGGCGCGAGGTATTCCGATGGGAGGGGTCAGGCCGCTTGGTGCGGGTGGTTTGCCCATGAGTGTGCGTCCGGCCTCCGCGCCTTGGCTTACCGTGATCATGCCGACTCACTGTGGAGAGCTGTGGATCGACGCCTCGCTGCGTTCGCTCGTGGCCGAAGCGTTGGAGGGCATCGAGGTCTTGGTCATCGACAGCAGCCCCACGCCTGCGACCCTCGACATTGCGCGAAGCTATTCGGATCGTCTCCATCTGCGTATCTTCGAACGCCGCGACCTGTTGATGTGGCCCGCCAAGACCAACTTCGGCGTCGAAATCGCCGCATCGAGTCATATCTGCTGGCTGCACCAGGATGATCTGTGGCTTCCCGGGCGCGCGGCGGCTGTTCACGCTTGGATCGAATCCGCCCCCGAAGCGTCCCTCCACCTCGCCCCGAGCGCGATCATCGATCGGCGTGGCAGAAGGCTGGGCGTGTGGCGGTGTCCTTTGCCTACAAACGTCGAACTGCGATCATCGCTGGTAACAGAGCGATTGCTCGTACAAAATTTTGTCGCGGCACCCGCGCCGGTTTTTCGCAAGGATGCCTGGTTGGCTTGCGGGGGCCTGGACGAGGCGCTCTGGTATACCGCCGATTGGGACATCTGGCTCAAGCTCGCCGCCAGCGGCCCCGTTTACTATCACGACAGCATCACGACCGGTTTCCGCATCCATGGCGGCTCCCTCACCATGACCGGAAGCCGTGATGTCGCCGATTTCGCGAACCAGATGCGGGTCGTTCTTGAGCGGCATATTTCTAAACTGGACAGCGGCTCGAACGGCGTCGAGAATGTCGCGCGCGCTTCGATTGCCATCAACATCGCCCTCGCGTCGGCCTCCGCCGGCGATCTTAGCTTCCTGTTGCGCGCCGTGTCCGAACTGCTGCGGCTTGGACCCGCCGGCATCCGCCGCTATTTGCACGACTCCCGGATCATGGACCGACTAGCGCCGCGGGTTCGGGCAAAACTGGGAGGCGCATTCTGACCGTGAGCATAGGATCTTTCATCCGCGGCCTGTTCGGCCCATATGAGCGTCGGGTCAGCGAAGCCTGGCGTTCGTTCTATGCCCTGGTTCGGTCATGAAGCTGCATCCCATAGTTGGACGGACGGCGTGCTACACGGTAATCGGCGCAATTTGCGCCGCGGCAAATAATGTGATGATGATCCTAGGCGATTTTGTTGGCGTGCATTATCTGCCGATGATGCTCGTTTCATTCGGGGTCGTGACGCCCATGGGCTATTTGCTACACGCCAGGTTCACCTTTAGGGAGCGGCCCTCGTTGCCAAGTTTCCTGCGCTTCGCCTCCGGCGTCGCGGCAGGGTTTCCGCTTTCGTTACTATTAATGGCGATCCTCTGCACCGGCCTTGGCCTGCCCGTCGCCTTAGCCTTTCCCATCACGACGATCATGCTCTTCGTCTGGAACTATGCTTCGGCCCATTGGGCGATCCGCCGCCACTTGCGGCTTCACTGAACACCACACAGCAAAATGCATCACGGAACGGAGACGCCGCTTGCGGCAGCGTCTCGGAATTATCCTGTCAATCTCGATCGATGCACCCGACATCCATGATGCCCCGAATCATGGTTGCCCATAGATTCAGAGGTCAACAGAAACCGCAACTGCCATGCCAGGATTATCAGAGAGCAACAGCGACGCTGGTAAACGCGGAGCTAACGACGGCACCAAGTGTAGAGTTGGTGTTGGTGCCAGCCAGCCCCACGCCGCCAATAATAGCCACCGCGATCATTGAGGCGATCAGGCCGTATTCCAGGGCCGTCACCGCGCGGCGATCGGTGTTCAGCTGCATCCAGGCCGTCATATAATTGAGCATGAATCCAGACCACGTTGATATTTATCATACCACACGAACCTGGATTCCCCGGATGACCAACCCATACGCCGTTCACAAAAATAATTTAATCACTGATCCATGCGTTCTGCAATAATTTTACCGTCGGGAGACTGCTGGAGCCTTCCGGCCAACCTCGACGACGACCTTCTCCTACCTGCTTTCCGCCCTGGTGAGCGACGCAAAGAGCATTATGAGCAGCTATTTGGACAGTTGCGTGCCCAAGCCCGACATTCCGCACTTCATCGCGCTGCACCAACGTGGCAAGCTGCCGGTCCAAAAACCGCGCATGGGATACATTGGCTTTGACGAAATCAATGCGGGCTTCGACCACCTGTCCAACGGGTCGGTCCTACGCCAAGCCCTCCGGTCGCACGCCTGATACCAAGGAATGAGCTCGTATCTGGTGACCGGCGGAGCCGGCTTCATCGGCTCCCACCTCTGCGAGGCATTGCTCGCACGGGGCGATACCGTCCGGGTGCTGGATGACCTCTCGACCGGTCACCATAGGAACCTGCCCGCCGGCACCACCCTGATCGAGGGCAACGTGGCCGATCCGGCCGCGGTCGGTCAGGCCATGGACGGCGTCGATGGCTGTTTCCACCTCGCCGCCATCGCCTCCGTCGAGAAAGGGATCACCGACTGGCTCGGCACCCACCACGCCAACAGCACCGGCACGATCACCGTGTTCGATGCGATCCGCCGTCAGGGCAGCAGAATCCCGGTCGTCTATGCGTCTTCCGCCGCCGTCTATGGCGACGCCGCCACTGTCCCGATCGCGGAAACCGAGCCGTGCAAGCCGCTTTCGGCCTATGGCGCCGACAAATACAGCTGCGAACTCCATGCCCGCGTCGCCAGCCAGGTTCATGGCATCCCCACCGTCGGTCTGCGCTTCTTCAACGTCTATGGCCCGCGCCAGGACCCGAACTCCCCCTACTCCGGCGTCATCTCCATCTTCTGCGAACGCATCGCCGCCGGCGCATCGGTAAAAATCTTCGGCGACGGCCAGCAGACCCGCGACTTCATCTATGTCGCCGACGTGGTCCGCGCCTTGCTCGCCAGCATGGCACTCCGCCCGGCCGGCTCACCGGTGTTCAACATCTGCACCGGCCTCCCGACATCGGTCGAGGCGCTGGCCCACCTGATCGCCGAGCTGGCCGGAAAGAACCTCGACGTCCAGACGCAGCCGCCCCGCGCAGGGGAAATCAGGCATTCCCTGGGCGTGCCCACCCTGGCGGATACGGTCCTCGGCCTGTCGGGACGGGTGCCGTTACGCACCGGCCTGGGCAAGGTCCTGGAATGGATGACCGGCTCGGCCGGGTAACCGCACCATGCGAGGGCAGAGGTGGCCAAAGAACGTGGAGGCGACAAACAGCGCCGGACCCGAGAACACGCCTCCCAACGAAAGCAGCATGACCTTCGTCCGTTGCCGCCGCGCCCTGTCCACCACGCCGCCGCCGAGCTTGACCCACATCAATGTGAGCAACCCCGAGCCGGGTTAGGTTAACTGCCTGTTGGATCGAGATACATCATGCCCCCCCTGTCCCCGCTCGTCCGCTGGTTCGCCTCACTCGGGATTGCCGACGTTCCCGAAGTCGGCGGCAAGAATGCCTCGCTCGGCGAACTCTACAGCCGACTCGGAGCGGCCGGCGTGCGGGTGCCGAACGGATTCGCGCTGACCGCGGGCGCCTATCGTCAGGCACTGACCGATGCCGGCGCGTGGGACCGGCTGCACACGCTGCTCGACCCGCTGGACGTGACCGACGTGGCGGCGCTGTCCCGGGCCGCGGCGGCGGCGCGGGCGGTCGTGTACGCCGCGACCGGGACCGAGGCACTGCGCGGCGTGATCGCCGAAGCCTATACGGGGCTGGAACGCGAATACGGTCCGGCGGTGGCGGTCGCGGTGCGCAGCTCCGCCACCGCCGAGGACCTGCCGACCGCGAGCTTTGCCGGCCAGCACGAGAGCTATCTGAACATCGCCGGCGAGGTTGATCTGTTCGAGGCCTGCCGACGCTGCTTCGCCTCGTTGTTCACCGACCGCGCCA
>PKWQ01000241.1 GCA_003133265.1 Acetobacteraceae bacterium | reverse complement strand
CGCCTGCGGCTCGGTCACGGTCAGAAAGGCGTTGAGTTTGGGATCGAGTTCGCCGATGCGCGCCAGCAGCATGCGTACCAGCTCGACCGGCGACAGCTTCTTGCCGGCGATCAGCTTGCCGGCCCCGGCGATCGTCAGGAAGGGGACGGCAGCATCGGAAGGGGCGGCTTTCCTGGTCATTTCCTGGACCGCGGCTTGGCGCGCACGGACTTGCCCGCAGCCGGTTTGCGCGCGGCCGGCTTGGCCGCCGATGGCTTGGCCGCCGGTGGCTTGGCAGACCGGGTCTTGGCAGGCCGTGTTTTGGCGGTCGGTGCCTTGGCGGTCGGTGCCTTGGTGGCCGGTGCCTTGGCAGGCCGTGTTTTGGCGGCCGGTGGCTTGGTGGCGGCTTCCTTGGGCGCGGCACGCGGAACGGCGGCCGGTTTCCTGGCCTGGGCGGCGGCGGGCGGCGGCAGACGGAAGACGAAGGCGCAATCGTCCGCCGGTTTCGCCTCGCGCGGGATCGTGGCGATCAGCGTCGACAGCTGACGCCAGGCCAGCACCAGATCGGCCATTTGTCCGGCATTCAGGGTCAGGCCCGTGCGCGTGACCAGGAACTCCATCTCCGCGGGGCTGACGCTGGGCAGGGCATGGGTCGGACGGAGGGTCATGCGTATCGGCGACCTTTCGGGACGGGCATCGGCACCCTATCCAGCCATCCGCCGGTCATCAAGCGGGGCCGCCACCGATTTCCCGGCGTTGGCGACGGCCGCACGCCGATGGCGGGCGCATTTCTGCCATCGTGGATGGATAACCTTTCCAAATCAATAGGTTGAATTCGATCGCAAGGAGGTGATCCTTAAAGCGGGATGAATGTGTTACCTGACGCGGCAGCCTGCGGAGCCGACCACCCCGCGGGAGCAAGTGTCATTGCAACAGCCGGCGCCAGCGAATCAAATGATCCTGTACGGCGCTTCAGCACCGGGCCCCCGGTGATGGCTCACTCAGGGAAATATCAATGAGCACAACGCGCACTGTCCACGTTTTCGTCGGAAGTCTTCGCAAGGACGCGTTCAGCCGCAAGCTGGCGAAGGCGCTCGTGGCCTTGGCGCCCGCGTCGCTGAAGCTGGAGATCGTCGAGATCGGCCAGTTGCCGCTCTACAACCCCGACCTCGACGAAACATCGCCGCCGGAGCCCTGGACCGCTTTCCGCCAGCGGGTGAAATCCGCCGACGCGGTGCTTTTCGTCACCCCGGAATACAACCGCTCGGTGCCGGCGGCGCTGAAGAACGCCCTGGATGTCGGGTCGCGGCCCTCCGGCCAGAGCGTGTGGGACGGCAAGCCCGGCGCCATCGTCAGCGCCTCGCCCGGCGCCATCTCGGGCTTCGGCGCGAACCATCATCTGCGTCAGTCGCTGGTGTTCGTCAACGTGCCCGCGATGCAGCAGCCCGAGGCCTATATCGGCGGCGTCGCGGCGCTGTTCGATGCCGACGGCAATCTGACCAACGAGGGCACGCGCACGTTCCTGACCACATTCCTGACGGCGTTCGCCGCTTGGATCGAGGCCAATATCAGGCGCTGAGCCCAGGGGTCGGCGGGACGGGGGCGGCGGGAGGTCCGGCTCAGGCCTGCTTCATCTCGATCAGGCTGCGACGGATTTTCCGGCCGCGCTCCACCTTGTCCTCGATATAGGCGGCGTCGCCCCAGCGCACCGCGCGTGACATCGCCTGCGCGTCCTCCATGAAACGCGCCAGCATTTCCAGCAGCGCCTCGCGGTTGTTCAGGAAGATGTCGCGCCACATCACCGGGTCGGAGGCGGCGATGCGGGTGAAGTCGCGAAAGCCCGAGGCGGCGAAGCGCAGCACCTCCTGGCGGCTTTCGTCGGCCAGATCGTCCGCCGTGCCGCAGATGGTGAAGGCGAGCAGATGCGGTAGATGGCTGACGATCGCCAGCACCCGGTCGTGATGCCCCGGCTCCATGATCTCCACCATCGAGCCGCAGCGGCGCCACAGTTCGGCGACCTTCTCCACCGCCGCCTCGTCCGTGCCCGGCGGCGGGGTCAGCAACGTCCAGCGGTTCTGAAACAGCGTGGTGAAGCCGGCATCGGGACCGGAATACTCGGTGCCGGCCACCGGATGGGCGGGCACGAAATGCACGCCCTCCGGCACCAGCGGGCCGACGTCGCGGATCACCGAGACCTTGGTCGAGCCAACGTCGGTCAGGATCGCGCCCGGCGCCAGATGCGGGGCGATCCTGGTCGCCAGATCGGCGAACGCGCCCACCGGCGCGCAGAGCATGACGCAGTCGGCCCCATCCACCGCCTTGCCGGGATCGATCTCCACCCGGTCGGCGATGCCCAGTTCCATCACCCGGTCCAGCGTCTTTTGCGTCCGCGCGCTGACCACCACCTCGGCGGCGATGTCGCCGTGCTCCTTGGCGATGCGCGCGACCGAACTGCCGATCAGCCCGATGCCGATCAGTGCGAGGCGTTTAAAAAGCGGTTCAGACATTTTGCGTTGCCATGAAAGCGTCAAGGGCGTCGGCCACCAGGCCGACCTCCTCCGCGGTGCCGACGGTGATGCGCAGACAGTGCGGCAGGCCGTAGCCGCCGACCATACGCACGATCAGCCCGCGCGCGCGCAGAAAAGCGTTCGCCGCCGCCGCCTGATCCGGGCCGGTGAACTCCGCGAGCACGAAATTCCCCTCGCTCGGCCAGACCTTGATGCCGGCCTGGCGCAGCCGCGTGGTCAGGATGGCGCGGTATTCCGAATTGTGTGCGCGCGACGCCTCGATCCAGCCGGGCTGGTTCAGCGCCGCGATCGCGGCCGCCTGCGCGGCGATGGAGACGTTGAACGGTCCGCGCACCCGGTTCAGCACGTCGATCACCGCCGGCGGCGCGTAGGCCCAGCCGATCCGCATGCCGCCGAGACCGAATATCTTGCTGAAGGTGCGGGTCATCACCGTGTTGTCGCCGGCATCCACCAGCTTCACCCCCGCGTCGTAGTCCGGGTGGGTGACGTATTCGGCATAGGCGGCGTCCAGCACCAGCAGCACATCGGGCGGCAGTCCGGCGCGCAGGCGCACCACCTCGTCATGCGCCAGCATGCTGCCGGTCGGGTTGTTCGGATTGGCCAGGAACAGGATGCGCGTGGCCGGAGACACCGCCGCCAGCATCGCATCCACGTCGGCGGTCAGGTTCCGCTCCGGCGTCTTCAGCACACTGGCGCCGGAATAGGTGCCGGCGATCTGGTAGATCGAGAAGCCGTGCGCCGACATGATGATTTCCGTCCCCGGCCCGCCATAGGCGAGGCAGAGCTGGTACAGGATGTCGTCCGATCCGGCGCCGCAGACGATCCGCTCCGGGTCCAGGCCGAATTTGGCGCCGATGGCGCGGCGCAGATCGTGGGCGGAGCCGTCGGGATAGCGGTGCAGCTGGCCGGCCATGGCGACGAAGGCGGCCTGCGCGTCGGGCGGCACGCCGAAGGCGCCCTCGTTCGAGGACAGCTTGATGGTGCGGTTGATGCCCGGGATCGTCGATTCGCCGCCGATATAGGGTGAGATCTCCAGCACTTCCGGACGCGGGCGCGGGGCGGTCATGGGCTGGTTCCCCCAGAGGTGCTGGTCGCATTGGTGCCGATGGGAACCGCGTAGGCTCCCAGCACGACCGGCCGGCGCAGCAGCGGTTGGATATCGTCCAGGCGCGGATCGGCTTCGGTCACATGGCCGGCCACGTCGGCCAGGGCGTGGGCCACCGGCGCGCCCGGGTCGCGGCGCAGGATCACCGTGCCGGGTACGAAGCCGGCCGCGGTCAGTGCCGTGGTCAGGCGGGCGCGGCTGACATCCAGCGCCAGTTCCAGCCCCAGCAGCGAGCGGTCGTTATCGGTCGGGTCCGGGGCGATGGCGGCGACCACCAGCGCCTGCACCGCCGTGGCGCCTTCCGGCCGCGGCGACCAGAACGGCAGCCGTGCCACGACGTGAATGCGCGGCGCTTCCTTCTGCAGCAACGCCGTCCACCAGGCGCCGCGCTCGGCCTCGGCCTCCCGCGGCAACGGCAGCACGGCGACCGAGGAACGGCCGGCGCCGACCTCGGCCAGCGCCTGCGCGGGACTGCGCAGGATGCGCAGCGGCGTCAGCGCGCCGAAATGCTCGCGCGCGGCCTGGGTGTAGCCATCGGCGGGATCGGTCTCACACACGGCGACGGTGTAGGGGCCCTGCATGGCGGTGGTGGCGGCAAGCAACTCGCGCCAAAGACGCACCAGCGCGTGCGGTGGCAGCGGACCGGAATGGTTGGCCAGCAGCCGGCGGATGATGTTCGCTTCCCGTCCCGGGCGCAGCGCCACGGTCCGGATCTTGGTGCCGGAGCTGGCCAGGCTGGCCACGATATGGGCGCGCTCCATCAGCAGCCCGTGTAGTGCGTCGTCGATCCGATCGAGCTCCGCCCGCAGCGCGGTGAGGTGCGTTGCCGCATCCGCCTCCAGCGCGACGGAGGCGGGAAGAGCGGCGTCTGGTGGGGCTGTACTGGACATCGGTCTGGACTTGAACCCTGACGTGAACCCGGGAACGACGGGCGGAGCCCCCCGGACGGGGCGGAACAGATAGCCGAACCGGGGCGGACTGCAAACCCGCCGCCATGAACCGCTCCCCCAGGCATCCAACCGTGTGCGATCCCATATGGCCTGAGCGGATGCGATTCCGCGTGGGTTGCGAGGGGGGCGCCGCTCGGCCTATGCAAAGGACATAATGGACAGCCCGGACCAGACCGTAGAGATCGAACACACCCACGTCACGTTCCCCGAGGAGATGACGCTGGAGTGCGGCGCCGTGCTGCGCGGGATGACGGTCGCCTATCGGACCTATGGCACGTTGAACGCCGAGCGCAGCAACGCGGTGCTGGTCTGCCATGCCCTGACCGGCGACCAGTACGTGGCCGAGCGCCATCCGCTGACCGGCAAGGGCGGGTGGTGGGAAACGGTGGTCGGCCCGGGCCGGCCGGTGGACACCGACCGGTTCTTCGTCATCTGCGTCAACGTGCTGGGCGGCTGCATGGGCAGCACCGGCCCGCGCAGCGCGCGCGACGACGTGGACATCGATCCAGCGCCGGTCTGGGGCACCGACTTCCCGCCGGTGACCATCGGCGACATGGTGCGCGCGCAGAAGCGGCTGATCGACCATCTGGGAATCGCCCGGCTGTTCGCGGTCATCGGCGGCTCGATGGGCGGCATGCAGGTGCTGGAATGGGCGGCGAAATATCCGGACGCGGTGTTCGCCGCCATTCCGGTGGCCACCGCCGCCTATCATTCGGCGCAGAACATCGCCTTCCACGAGGTCGGCCGTCAGGCGATCTTCGCCGATCCGGACTGGAACGGCGGGCGCTACTGGCAGATCGGCAAGATCCCGGCGCGCGGGCTGGCGGTGGCGCGGATGTGCGCGCACATCACCTACCTGTCGGAACAGGCGCTGACCCGGAAGTTCGGCCGCCGCCTGCAGACCGCGCCGAAGGACCCGACCGAGGCGATCAGCCTGTTCGGCGACATGTTCGAGGTGGAGAGCTATCTGCGCCACCAGGGCAGCAGCTTCGTCCATCGGTTCGATGCCAACTCGTACCTGACCATCACCCGGGCGATGGATTATTTCGACCTCGCCGCCGAGTATGGCGGCGATCTGGCGGCGGCATTCCGTGGCACCGGCACCCGGTTCTGTATCGTCTCGTTCACCTCGGACTGGCTGTTCCCGACCCGCGAAAGCCGCGCCATCGCCCGCGCGCTGAACCGCGCGGCGGCCAATGTCAGCTTCGTCGAGGTTCCCTCCGACAAGGGACATGACGCGTTCCTGCTGGACGAGCCGGCGTTCCACCGCATCCTGGCCGGCTTCCTGCAAGGCTGCGCCGTCCACGCGGGATTGCCCGGATGAACCAGCAGGCGCCGATCCAGTATGTGGCCAAGAACATGCGTCTCGATCTGGCGCTGATCGCGGAGATGATCGCGCCGGGCACGCGCGTGCTGGATATCGGCTGCGGCGACGGCATGCTGATCGACCATCTGTTCCGCACCAAGCAGTGCGACGCGCGCGGCATCGAGATCGACATGGCGGAGGTGACGCGCGCGGTGGCGCACGGGCTGCCGGTGATGCATGGCGACGCCGACGATGATCTGCAACATTACCCGGACGGCGCGTTCGATTACGTGGTGCTGTCGCGCACGCTGCAGGCGGTGGAGCGTCCGCGCGAGGTGCTGCGCCAGATGCTGCGCATCGGCACGCGCGCGGTGGTCAGCTTCCCGAATTTCGGCCACTGGCTGCTGCGCTGGCAGCTGCTGCGCCACGGGCGGATGCCGATGACGCCGACCTGGGATCGGCATTGGTACGAGACGCCGAACATCCATCCCTGCACGATCCAGGATTTCTTCGACCTGTGCGTACAGGAACACTACGTGGTCGAAAGCTGGCTCGCCGTCGACGATGTCGGTCGGCGCGCGCCCTGGCGGCGGTTTCCCCGGCTCGCCAACCTGTTCGGCGAGCAGGCGCTGTTCCTGCTGCGCCGGGCCTGATTAGCGCCGCAGCGCGACGCCCGCCGCGCCCAGCATCAGCGCGATGCCGAGCCCGTCGGTTATCGTCACCCGCTCGGCATAGACCGCGGCACCCAGCCCGACGGCGATCACCGGAGAGACGAAGGCGTAGGTGCCGGTCTTGCTCGCCCCCCAGTCGCGGACCAGCAGGAAATAGATGATCGTGCCGCCGAGCGAGCCGGGGATCAGCAGGAAGAACCATCCCGTCCAGGCCGCCGCACCCCAGTTGCCGGACATCGCCGCGCCGGCACCCGGCTCGAAGACGAATGAGAACGCCAGCAGCATCACCCCGCCCAGGAAGTTGGTCAGCGCCGCCATCTGCACCGGCGGCAGTGCGCGCATCAACGGCCGGGCCAGCACCGAACCGGCGCAATAGGACATGCAGGAGACGATGATGCCGGCGGTGCCCAGCAGCTCCATCGCGTCCAGTTGCCCGGCCGCCGCCTTGGGGCCGAACAGCAGCAGGATGCCGGCCACGCCCAGCGCGATCGCGCCCAGCTGGCGGCGGCTGAACGTCTCCTGGCGCAGCAGCACCGCGAACCCGAGCAACGAGATCGGGGTCAGCGCCGAACTGATCACCGCCGCCAGGCCGCTGCCGACGTAGCGCAGCCCATACAGCAGCACACCGGCATTCAGCGCCACCATCAGGAACGCCACCAGGGCCATCCGCCCCATAAGGCGCCGGTCGAACCATAGCCGCTGGCCGCGCGCCCAGCCGACCCCGAGCAGGATCAGCCCGGCGACGGTCCAGCGGGTGCCGGAGAACAAAGCGGGCGGCACCGCCGTCGCCCCGGCCTTCAGCGCCAGCCAGTTCGTCCCCCAGATGGAGCACATCAGGGCGAACAGGGCGCGCTGTTGCGCTATCGGGGAGAACGCCATTCTTGCCTGGGGGTTGTCGGGAAGTCAGCGACCATAGTCCCTGCGCCCTGTCTTGTCCCCGCCGGCACGGCATGGCGCGCATGCACTGGCGCAAGCGGGCAAGACGCCGCAAGATCGTCACAAATCTGGGGAATGTTCGGGATGCCGTCCGCCGTCCCGCTGCCGCCGAAGGTGCCGCATCGCGGCCTGATCACCTGCTTCGCGATGATGGCGACGCTGATGCAGGTGCTCGACCAGACCATCGCCAACGTGGCGCTGCCCTACATGCAGGGCAGCCTTGGCACGACGTCGGACGAAATCACCTGGGTGCTCACCTCCTACGTCATCGCCGCGGCGATCATGACCGCGCCGGTCGGCTGGATGGCGGTGCGCTTCGGGCGGAAGAACCTGTTCATCATCTGCCTGTTCGGCTTCACCGTGACCTCGATGCTGTGCGGCGCGGCGCAATCGCTGACCCAGATGGTGATATTCCGCCTGATGCAGGGCGTCTGCGGCGCGGCCCTGGTGCCGCTGTCGCAGGCGACGATGCTGGACATCTACCCGTTCGAGCAGCGCGCGCAGGCGATGGCGATCTTCGGCATGGGGGTGATGCTGGGGCCGATCCTGGGTCCGACCGTCGGCGGCTATCTGACCGATGCCTACAGCTGGCGCTGGGTATTCTACGTCAACGTGCCGGTCGGCGCCGCCGCCATCATCGGGCTGGCGATCTTCATGCCGAGCGCCCCGACGCGCGAGGGGCTGAAATTCGACTGGACCGGCTTCGCCGTTCTCGCCCTCGGCATCGGGTCGTTGCAGATGATGCTGGATCGCGGCCAGGACCAGGACTGGTTCGGTTCCGGCGAGATCATCGCCGAGGCGGTGCTGGCCGGGCTCGGCCTATATCTGTTCGTCGTACACATGTTCACCGCCGAGAAGCCGTTCCTGCCGCCGGGGCTGTTCCGCGATGCCAACTTCGTCGCGGCGATGCTGATGATGTTCTGCACCGGCATGGTGTTGCAGGCGAGTTCGACCATCCTCGCGCCCTACCTGCAGAATCTCGCCGGCTATCCGGTTTCCACCGCCGGCCTCGCCATGGCGCCGCGCGGCATCGGCACCATGGTGGCGATGCAGGTGGCGAGCCGGCTTTCGGCGCGCGTCGACCAGCGCAAGATCATGGCCGTGGGGCTGCTGATCCTGGGCTGGTCCTTCTACAGCATGAGCGAGTGGACCCCCGACGTGTCGCAGCACACGCTGCTGGTGACGCTGCTGCTGCAAGGCACCTCGCTCGGGCTAATCTTCAACCCAATGACGGTGATGGCCTTCGCCACCCTGCCGGTGCATCTGCGCGGCGACGCGACGGCGTTGCAGGCGCTGTCACGCAACATGGGCGCGGCCATCGGCATCTCGGTGCTCGCCTTCATGCTGACCCGCAACGCCCAGATCTCGCACGCCGACATGGCCGCGTACATCACGCCGTTCAACCGGATGCTGCAGGACCATCAGGCGGTGTCGCATTTCCTCGACCCCGCGAGTATTGCCGGCGCGGAAGCGCTCAATCAGATCATCAATCGCCAGGCGCAGATCATCGCCTTC
>PKWQ01000279.1 GCA_003133265.1 Acetobacteraceae bacterium | reverse complement strand
CGCAAAACTTGCGACAGAACCCCTATACGGGCGGGGGACGGAGGGGGCGGCGTTCCACGGAACGCCGCCCGACGAGATCGGCACCCGTCGCTCGTCGTGGCATCGGCGCCTGCCGAGCATCCGGATGGCGCTACGAGGCCAATCCGTGCCCGCATGAGATTGGGCAGATACGCCTTGGGTTCGCCAACGTTCGCCAACACGATGAGGCCGTGGTCGCCCTACGCTGCGAGTCATGCCAGAGTCTCCTCTTGGACGAGTATGTGAGGCAGAAATGGAAGGCTTGGCAGCTGGGCGCGTGCGGGGTCTGCCATCGGTGAATGCGATCCTGAATGCCGCTTTGGCGGCCGGACTCCTGGATCGCTTTGGGCGCATGGCGACGACGAATGCCATCCGGTCGGTGCTCGATGCGACGCGCACCGTGCTGCGTGCCCCTGCGACCGATGTTCGTGGCGTTGCATGCCCCAGTGTGGACGATCTCGTGCACCAGGCGAGCGTGCTGCTGAATGCCCAGGATCGGTCGTCGCTGCGCCCCCTGTTCAACCTCACCGGCACCGTGCTGCACACCAATCTCGGTCGTGCGGTGCTGGCCGAAATGGCGATCGAGGCGGCCGTGGCGGCGATGCGCGCACCGGTGGCACTGGAGTTCGACCTGGCGGATGGCAAGCGAGGCGAGCGCGACGACCATGTGCGCGGGCTGCTCTGCGAGCTGACCGGGGCGGAGGACGCGACGGTCGTCAACAACAATGCCGCAGCCGTGCTGCTGGTTCTGAACACGCTGGCCAATGGGCGCGAGGCGATCGTGTCACGCGGCGAGCTGATCGAGATCGGTGGTGCATTTCGCATGCCTGATATCATGACGCAGGCGGGTGCAGCACTCGTTGNNTGAAATCGGCACGACCAACCGCACCCATGCGCGCGACTACCGCAACGCAATCGGCGCGCGGACCGGCGTGATTCTCAAGGTGCACACATCGAATTATCGGATCCAGGGTTTTACCGCCGAGGTTGGTGCGGCCGAGCTCGCCGGCATCGCACATGCGGCTGACGTGCCGCTGATGAACGATTTGGGGTCTGGGACGTTGGTGGATTTGTCCCGGTACGGGCTGCAGCGCGAGCCGACCGTGGGCGAGGCGGTCGCCGAGGGGGCCGATGTGGTGACGTTCTCCGGCGACAAACTACTGGGCGGACCGCAGGCGGGCTTCATCGTCGGCTCCCGCGCGCTAATCGCCGCGATCAATCGCAACCCGATGAAGCGGGCGCTGCGGGTCGACAAAATCAGGCTCGCGGCCATCGAAGCCACGCTGAAACTCTATCGCGACCCCGATCGCCTGGCCGCCAGTTTGCCGACATTGCGGCTGCTCAGCCGTCCGCTGGCGGAGATCGAGGCGCAGGCACAGCGCGTTCTGCCCACGCTATCGGCGGCCCTCGGTGACGGGTTCACGGTGGCGATGTGCGCCTGCGCCAGCCAGATCGGGTCGGGCGCCCTGCCGCTCGATACGATCCCCAGCGCCGGGCTCGTCATCCGCGCGCAGGCGGGGGGCAGGGCGCTGCTGCGGCTTGCGGCAGCGTTGCGCGGGCTGTCGCGCCCGGTGATCGGGCGGATCGAGGATGGTGGTTTGACCCTCGATCTGCGCTGTCTTACCGATGAGGCGGGGCTGGTAGCGGGGTTTGGTACGTTGGATGTTCGTGCGCTGGTTTGAATGCCGGAAACGGACGCCGCCACGCGATGTCCTCGCGGAGGCGCGCGCGGCGTTCGATGCGGGCGATTACGCGGCGGCACTGGCGATGTGGGAGCCGCTCGCCCGGGCAGGGGTAGCGCGCGCACAGAATAATATCGGCGCCTGCTTCACCGATGGCATGGGCGTCGAACGCGATCCGGCGCTGGCGGTGCGCTGGCTGTCGCTAGCTGCCGAGGCCGGCGACATGGTCGGGCGGCGCAATCTGGCGACAGCCTATTTCAAGGGGCTGGGCGTGGTGGGCGCCCCAGTGCGGGCCTTGTTGTCGCCGGAGGAGATCCGTGCGGCCGAACTCGACGCACGCCAATCCCCGCCGGAGGCGGCGGCATGATCGTCGGCACGGCGGGGCATATCGATCATGGCAAGACGGCGTTGGTCAAAGCCCTGACCGGGGTCGATGGCGACCGCCTCCGCGAGGAGAAGGCGCGCGGCATCACCATCGATCTTGGCTTTGCCTATCTCCCGATCGCGGGCGGCCGGCCGATCGGCTTCATCGATGTGCCGGGGCATGAGCGCTTCGTGCACACGATGCTGGCCGGCGCGAGCGGAATCGATTTCGTACTGTTGGCGGTTGCCGCCGATGACGGAATCATGCCGCAGACGCTAGAGCATCTGGCGATACTCGATCTGCTCGGCATTCGGCGCGGGCTGGTCGTGGTGACCAAGGCCGATCTGGCGACGCCCGAGCGCCTGGAGGAGATTGCCGTGCGGGTCAGGGCCGCCACGGTCGGGACGGTCATGGAGCATGCCGAGATCTTGCCGGTCTCCGCGTTGACGGGCGACGGTATCGTGGCGTTGCGCGAGCGGCTGGTGATAGCTGCGTCCGATACGATGGATCGTGGCGCCGCGGCCGGGTTTCGTCTGGCAGTCGACCGGGTGTTCACCCTGTCCGGCATTGGTGTCGTGGTGACGGGCACCGTGCTGTCCGGATCGGTGCGCCCGGGCGATCGGGTGCTGATCAGCCCGTCGGGTCTGCAGGCGCGCGTGCGGTCGCTGCATGCCCAGAACGCGCCGGCGGAGAGCGGGCGCGCGGGGGACCGGTGTGCGCTCAATCTGACGGGGTCGGAGATATCCAAGGACCATATCCGGCGCGGCGACATGGTGCTCGATCCCGAGTTGCATGCGCCGACCGATCGCATCGACGCCCACATGCGCCTGCTGCCGGCGGAGACGAAGGCGGTCGGCCAGTGGTTTCCGGTGCGGCTGCACCACGCCGCCGCGGAGGTGGGCGCGCGGATCGTGCTGCTGCGCGACGCCGCGATCCAGCCGGGGGACGAGGCCGATGTGCAGCTGGTGCTGGATCGGCCGATCGCGGCGGCGGCGCTGGATCGCTACGTGATCCGCGATGTCTCGGCGCAGCGCACGATCGGGGGCGGGCGTTTTGTCGATCTGCGCCCGCCGGCGCGGCGCAGGCGGGCGCCGTCACGTCAGGCGCAGCGCGATGCGCTGGCGATCGACGATCCGCAGGCCGCACTCACAGCCGTACTGGCGGCACCGCCTTTTGTCTGGGATTTGTCCGTTTTCGCCCGCGATCGAGCGTTGTCGGCGGAACAGGGCACGCGACTGGCTGAGGCGCTCGGGTTGGTTACCCTTGAGTGCAGGGCAGCAACAATTGCGATGCTGCCGGATCGGTGGCGGCACTTCGTGTTAGATGTAGAACGAGTTCTGACGGAATACCACGCAGCGTATCCTGATGTGCAAGGCATCGGCCGGGAGCGGCTGCGTATGATGCTGTTGCCCGTGCTGCCGGCTGCGGTGTTTGTCGTGGCCTTGCAGCGTGTCAGCCAGGATGACCGGGTCCTGCTGGACGGCGCCTTCGTGCGTCTTGCCGCGCATACGGCGCGCCTCACCCCGGCCGACGAGGTCGCCTGGACTGCCATGGTGCCCCTGCTCGGCGGCGAGGTGCGGTTCAGGCCGCCGAGGGTACGCGACATCGCGGGCGTGACGGGGCGGTCGGAAGGCGATGTCCGGCGTCTGCTGAAACTGGCGGGGCGCATGGGATTGGCCGATGAAGTGGCGCATGACCATTTCTTCCTGCGCGTGACGCTTCGGGAGATGGTCGGTATCGTCCTCGCCTTGACCGAAGCGGTGCCGGGCGGGCGGTTCACTGCGGCGCAGTTTCGCGACCGCGTCGCCAATGGCCGCAAGGTCGCCATTCAGATTCTGGAGTTTTTCGATCGGCATGGGGTGACGGTGAACCGCGAGGAGTTGCGGCGGATCGATCCCCAGCGGCTGGACTTGTTCGGGCAACCCATGCTCTCGTCGGCCATGCGCTCGTCGCCTGATGGAGGAGAACCGTCTCTGGTGGGGCGTTCGGACTTCAAATCCGAGTGGGGCAGTCAGACTGTCCCAGGTGGGTTCGACTCCCGCTCTCCTCCGCCGCTATCGCGATGAGTGCTGATTGCACGACGGATTTCGATGACTGGCTGGTGGCCAGTTTCGCGACGTCAGGCGCGTTCACCGTGTTGATCGTGCTGGTGGAGACCGGCGAGACATCGGTCGGTCTGCTGCGCTCGTCCTATCTGCACGTGATCGGCGACGAGACGCGCTGGCCCGAGATGGTGCGGCTGTTCGCGGCATCGCGGGCGGCGTGGAACGGAGCGGCATTTTTCCGTGCCGACCGGACCGGCCTCGTCGACGGCGCGACCGCGCGCCGGCGGCTGGGCGCGCTCACCCAGCATCTCGAACGCGACCGGTCACTGCTCGGCGAGGCGGAGTTCTTCAACGCAGAAGGATTGCGCCTGAAGATCGAGGAAATCAGGCGATCCTGACCACAGGCTCGTTAGCACTGACCGAGCCGATGATCGCCGTACGCGGATAGCCCGCCGCCACGATCTCGGCGCACAGCGCCTCGGCGCGCGCCGCGTCGCAGGCGATCAGCAGGCCGCCCGAGGTTTGCGGGTCGGTCAGCAATATGCGTTGCCAGGCCGGCAGCCCGGGCGGCAGAACGACGCCATCGCTGTAGCTGTCCCAGTTGCGCCCCGACGCGCCGGTGGCGTAGCCGGACTCGGCCAGGGTCTCGGCCTGTTCGAGGAACGGGATGCGCGCGTAATCGATATCCAGCCTTGCGGCGCTGCCGCGGGCCATCTCGAGGCCGTGGCCGAGCAGACCGAAGCCAGTCACATCCGTCACGGCGTGCACGTCCGGGTCACGCGCCAGCACGCTGCCGATGCGGTTGAGCAGGGTCGTCGATTCCATCATCTCGGCGTAGGCCGCGTCCGAAAGGGCGGATTTGCGGAATGCCGCCGAGTAGATGCCGATGCCGATGCCCTTGGTTAGGATCAGCGCGTCGCCTGCCCGCGCGCTGCAATTGCGGCGGACATGCTCGGGGCTGCACAGCCCGATCACCGCGAGACCATAGATCGGCTCGGGCGCGTCGATCGAATGGCCGCCGGCGATCGGGATGCCGGCCTCGGCACAGATCGAGGCACCGCCTTGCAGGATTTCGCGCACCATCGCCACGGGCAGCTTGTCGAGCGGCATACCCAATATGGCCAGCGCCATGATGGGTTTGCCGCCCATGGCGTAGATGTCCGACACCGCATTGGCTGCGGCAATGCGGCCGAAGTCGCGCGGATCGTCGACCATGGGCATGAAGAAATCGGTGGTGGCGACGACGCAGGTGTGGTCGTCGATTTGCCACACCGCGGCGTCGTCGCCGGTCTGTGTGCCAACGAGTAGTTGCGCGAAGCCGCCATTGTCGCCCTGTCCGGCAAGCAATTGCTGCAGCACCGAGGGCGCGAGCTTGCAGCCGCAGCCGCCACCATGGGCAAGGCTAGTGAGCCGGATCGGTGAGGTGGACATGGCAGACCTCTCGTGATGACAGCGCGATAGCGGTTTTAACTTGTGGTACCAGGCACGTGGTGTATTCTTATCATACGAATTTATCGGCCTATATAATTGACGAGACTGGATCGCATGGGCAGGTTGGGAATGCGACTGAATCGTCGTGGCTTCATCAAGCTGACCGGCGCGGGCCTGGCGGCATCAAGCCTAGGTGCGCTCGGGTTCGCCGCCAGCGGCGACGCGCTGGCCGCCTCAGTGCGGCCGTTCAAGCTGACAGCCACCACGGAAACGCGCAACGCCTGCACCTATTGCTCGGTCGCCTGCGGCATCCTGATCTACAGCCTCGGCGACCGCGCCAAGAACGCCAAATCCCATATCATCCATATCGAGGGGGATCCGGACCATCCGGTGAACCGTGGCACGCTCTGCCCCAAGGGCTCGGCGCTGCTCGATATCGTGCATGCGCCGACGCGGCTGAAAGTGCCGAAATACCGCGCGGCGGGCAGCACCGAGTTCAAGCCGGTCACCTGGGAATTCGCGCTCGACCGCATCGCCACGCTGATGAAGCAGGATCGCGACGCCAATTTCATCGCCAAGAATGCCGCCGGGACCACGGTCAACCGCTGGACCAGCACCGGCATGCTGGCGGCCTCGGCGTCGTCCAGCGAGACCGCGTATCTGACCTGGAAGGTCGCCCGCTCCTTCGGCATGCTCGTCTTCGATAACCAAGCCCGCGTCTGACACGGACCGACGGTGGCCAGTCTGGCCCCAACATTCGGTCGAGGGGCGATGACGAACACATGGCAGGATATCAAGAATGCCAATGTGGTTCTTGTCATGGGCGGCAATGCCGCCGAGGCGCACCCATGCGGCTTCAAGTGGGTGATCGAGGCCAAGATCGAGAACAACGCCAAGCTGGTGGTGGTCGATCCGCGCTTCACTCGCACGGCGTCGGTCGCCGACGTCTACGCGCCGATCCGCCCGGGGACCGACATCGCCTTCCTCAGCGGCATGATCCGCTACCTGCTGGAGAAGGACAAAATCCAGCACGCCTATGTGCGCGCCTACACCAACGCCGGCCTGATCATCAAAGAGGGCTTCGGCTTCGAGGACGGGCTGTTCACCGGCTATCAGGAGGCCACGCGCAGCTACGATAAATCGAGCTGGGATTACGAGCTCGACGAGAACGGCTATGCCAAGGCGGACGAGACCTGGCAGCATCCGCGCTGCGTGATCAACATGCTGCGCAAGCATGTCGCGCGCTACACGCCGGAGATGGTGTCGCGCATCTGCGGCACGCCGACCGACAAATATCTGCAGATCTGCGAGATATTCGCCTCCACCTCGGCACCCGACAAGGCGCTGACCAGCTTGTTCGCGCTCGGTTGGTCGCAGCATTCGGTGGGCGCGCAGAATATCCGCGCCATGGCGATGGTCCAGCTGCTGCTGGGCAATATCGGCGTGGCCGGCGGCGGCATGAACGCGCTGCGCGGGCATTCCAACATCCAGGGCCTGACCGATGTCGGGCTGCTCTCGGCGTCGATGCCGGGCTATCTCACCTTGCCAGTCGATCGCGAGACCGGGTTCGAGGACTACATGAAATCCCGCCTGTTCAAGCCGCTGCGGCCGGGACAGACGAGCTATTGGCAGAATTACCGCAAATTCTTCGTCAGCTTCCAAAAGGCGATCTATGGCGACGCGGCGCGTGCCGATAACGACTGGGCCTATGACTGGCTGCCCAAGCTGGATGTGCCTACCTACGACATCCTGCGCGCCTTCGAGATGATGCATCAAGGCCAGGTCAACGGCTATTTCTGCCAGGGCTTCAACCCCCTGGCCGCCTTCCCTGACAAGAACAAGATCCGGGATGCGCTCGGCAGGCTGAAGTTCCTGGTGGTGATGGACCCGCTGCAGACAGAGACGGCGCGGTTCTGGCAGAACCACGGCGAGCTCAATCCCGCCGACCCAACGAAGCTCGCCACCGAGGTGTTCGAGCTGCCGACGACGTGTTTCGCGGAGGAGGAAGGCTCGCTCACCAACTCGGGCCGCT
>PKWQ01000362.1 GCA_003133265.1 Acetobacteraceae bacterium | reverse complement strand
CCGGCA
This sequence comes from Acetobacteraceae bacterium, assembly GCA_003133265.1. Lineage (GTDB taxonomy): Bacteria > Pseudomonadota > Alphaproteobacteria > Acetobacterales > Acetobacteraceae > PALSA-911. The sequence goes on along the minus strand of PKWQ01000362.1, from coordinate 4,816 downwards.
TCATCGACCCGACCAAGGTCGTGCGTACTGCCTTGCAGAACGCGGCCTCGATCGCGTCGCTGATGATCACCACCGAGGCGATGGTGGCCGAGCGTCCGGAAAAGCCCGGCGCCGGCGGCGCTCCGGGTGGCGGCATGGGCGGCGGCGGCATGGGTGGCATGGGCGGGATGGATTTCTGATCCCGGCCATTCTTTCTGGCCTACAACGGAAAGGGCACCCGGTTGGGTGCCCTTTTTGCTGCGTGACGATCGGCCAAACGCTGCCCGGCTACCACAGCCCCGCCAGCTTGGCCGGATCGAGCGTCACGGCGTGATCGAGCGGCCCATGCCCGCCGCCGTACCCCGGCGCGGAAGCGATGGCGGCGCGGACATAGGCGCGGGCGCGGCGCACCGCGTCGTGCAACGACAGCCCTTGCGCCAGCCCCGCCGCCAGCGCGCTCGCCAGCGTGCAGCCGGTGCCGTGGGTATGACGGGTGTGGATGCGCGGGGCGGCGAACTCCTCCGCCCCCTGCTCGGTCACCAGCAGGTCCACCACCATCTCGCCCGGCAGGTGCCCGCCCTTCAGCAGCACCGCCGGCACGCCGAGCGTCAGCATCGCCTGCGCCGCGTGGTGCATCGCCGCCAGATCGGGGATCGCCATGCCGGCCAGCGCCTCGGCCTCCGGCAGATTGGGGGTGATGATCGTGGCCATCGGCAGCAGCAGGCGCTTGAGCGCCGATAACGCATCCGGGTCCAGCAGCCGGGCGCCACCCTTCGCCACCATCACCGGATCGAGCACCAGCGGCACCCCGGCGGCGTGGCGGGCCAGACTGTCGGCGACCACCTCGATGGTCGCGGTATTACCCAGCATCCCGGTCTTGATCGCATCCGCGCCGATATCGTCCAGCACCACCGCGATCTGGCGGGCGATGAAATCCAGCGGCACCGCATGCACCGCGTGAACGCCGTGCGTGTTCTGCGCCGTCAGCGCGGTGATTGCCGTCGCCGCGAAGGCGCCGAGCGCGGTGACCGTCTTGATGTCCGCCTGTATGCCCGCCCCGCCCCCGGAATCCGACCCGGCGACGATCAGCACGCGTCCGCGCATCATCTCCCCGTCCGCCGCTCAGGCCACGCCGTCGCGTGCACGGGCAACCGCCGCGATCATCTCGCACAGCCCGTCCACCACGCCGTGTACCAATGCCTCGTCCTCGGATTCCGCCATCACCCGGATCAGCGGTTCGGTGCCGCTCTCGCGGATCAGCAGCCGGCCGGAGCCGTTCAGTTGGCTTTCGGCCGCCGCCACCGCCGCCGCGACGCGCGGATTGCGCAGCGGCGAGATGCCGGAGAAGCGCACGCTGCGCAGGCGCTGCGGCAACGGCTTGAACACGCGGCAGACCTCGCTCGCGGGCCGGCCCTGCTGCACCAGCACCGCCAGCACCTGCAACGCCGCCAGCACGCCATCGCCGGTGGTGGAGAAATCCGACAGGATCATGTGCCCGGACTGTTCGCCACCGACATTGATGCCGCGCTCGCGCATCCGCTCGGCCACGTAGCGATCGCCGACCTTGGTGCGGTGCAGCTCGATCCCGCGCCCGGCCAGGAAACGCTCCATGCCGAGATTCGACATCACCGTGGCGACGACGCCGCCACCGCGCAACTGCCCGGTTTCGGCCCAGGAACGGGCGATCAGCGCCAATATCTGGTCGCCGTCGATCAGCTCGCCATACTCGTCGGACAGCAGCATCCGGTCCGCGTCGCCGTCCAGCGCGATGCCCAGATGCGCGCCATGCTCCAGCACCTGGGCGCAGAGATACTCCGGCACGGTGGAACCGCAGCCCTTGTTGATATTGAATCCGTCCGGCTCGACACCGACCTTGATCACCGTCGCGCCCAGCTCCCACAGCACCGCGGGCGCCACGCGATAACCCGCGCCGTTGGCGCAATCCACCACGATCTTCAGCCCATCCAGCCGCAGCCCGCGCGGGAAGCTGGCCTTCGCCGCCTCGATATAGCGCCCGCCCGCATCCTCCAGCCGATTGGCGCGGCCAAGTTCGCGCGGCGCGGCGAGCTTGGCGCTGAGGTCGGAAGCCATCAGCGCCTCGATCTGCATCTCGGTCTCGTCGGACAGCTTGAACCCGTCCGGGCCGAACAGCTTGATGCCGTTGTCCTCGAACGGGTTGTGCGAGGCGGAGATCATCACGCCGATATCGGCGCGCAGGCTGCGCGTCAGCATGGCGATGGCGGGTGTGGGCAGCGGGCCGACGAGGGTGACGTCCATCCCCGCGCCGATGAAGCCGGCGGTCAGCGCCGGCTCTATCAGGTAGCCGGACAGGCGCGTGTCCTTGCCGATCAGCACCCGGTGGCGATGGGAGCCGTTGCGGAACAGCAGGCCCGCCGCGTGCCCCAGTTGCAGCGCCATCGCCGCATTCATTGGATCGGCATTGGCCTTGCCGCGGATACCGTCCGTGCCGAACAGACGTCTGGCTTGGTTCATGGCTTCGGTACCCGGTTGGTTATAACAGTCGGTTGCCGTCGCCGACCGTATGTCGTCTTGCGCATGTAGCTCAGAGCGCCGGGCCGTGGGAGCCATTCTCGTTCCTCTGCGACAGAGCCGTCCAAACCCGCAGCGCCTGAGCCGTCTCGGCAACGTCGTGAACACGCACCAGCGTCGCCCCATGTGAAACCGCATGGAGCCCGGCGGCAATCGACCCGGGAAATCGGAGGCTCGGTTCCGCGACCCCCGATATTTTGCCGATAAACGATTTTCGTGACAGCCCGGCAAGGATAGGGCAGCCGATGTTCAGCAGCAACGACAGCCTGCGCAACAAAGCCAAGTTGTGGTCGGCCGTCTTGGCGAACCCTATTCCGGGGTCGATCGCAATGCGATGCCTTGGGATACCCCCCGCCACCGCGCGCTCGACCCGCGCGAATAGCTCCGCCACGACTTCTACCGCCACGTTCGTATAGGTCGCGTGGGACTGCATGGTGGCGGGCTCGCCGCGCATGTGCATCAGCACCACCGGCACGCCGCGTGCCGCGACCAGCGCTAGCGCCAGCGGATCGTGCGTCAGGGCGGAAATGTCGTTGATGATGGCGGCCCCCGCGTCCAGCGCCGCCGCCATGGTCGCCGCGTTGCGGGTATCGACCGACACCCGATGCCCTGCCGCCGCCAGCGCGCGGACCACCGGCAGGATGCGGGCCTGCTCCTGTTCCGCGCTCACCGCGGCCGCGCCCGGACGGGTGGATTCCCCACCGACGTCGATGATGTCCGCCCCCGCCGCGGCCATCGCCATTCCGGCGGCGATCGCCCGCGCCGGATCGGCATGCGCGCCGCCGTCGCTGAAACTGTCGGGGGTGACATTGACGATACCCATGATCGCCGGACCCATGATCGCCGGCCGGTCCATGGCAAGCCCGGCCCAGGGCGCATGCGGACGGGTCAGCCGCTCCAGTTCCGCCCGCCAGTCCGATGGGATGTCGGCGACCGGCACCACCCGCTCGTTACCGTTCTCGATCAGCCGGGCGAAGGCGAACGCCGCCCTGCCAGCCGCACGCGGCAACGCCGCCGGCGCATCCGCCATCAGACCCAGGGGTTCGATCAGGCGCATACCAGCCGAGTAGCGGATCGGCCTAACCCGGCTGCGGGGCCGGGCCCAGCCCGCCAGCGGGCGGAGGGGTCGCGGGACGGCCAGACGGCGGCACCGAGGCGCGGCGGGTTTCCGGCGCGGGTTCGTCCACCACTTTGCGGATCACCTTCTCACCGCGCAGCACGGTGCGGATCTCGTCGCCGGACAGCGTCTCATGCTCCAGCAATCCGCGCGCCAGACGGTGCAGCTCCTCGACGTTCTCGCTCAGGATCTGTTTCGCCTTGGCATAGGCGCGGTCGATGATGCCCTTGATCTCGCCGTCGATTTCGCGCGCGGTGGCCTCCGAGACGTTCTTGCTCTGCGTGACCGAGTGCCCCAGGAACACTTCCTGGCTGTTGTCGCCATAGGCGATCATGCCGAGCTTGTCGCTCATGCCCCACTCGGTGATCATCCGCCGCGCCTGATCGGTCGCCATCTTGATGTCGCCGGCGGCACCGTTGGAGACCTTGTCGGCACCGAAGATGATCTCCTCCGCCGCGCGCCCGCCCATCGCCATGGTCAGCTCGGACAGCAGCTTGGACTTGCTCTTGGAGTAGCGATCGCCCTCCGGCAGGCTCATCACCAAGCCCAGCGCCCGGCCGCGCGGGATGATCGTCGCCTTATGCACCGGATCGCATTCCGGCTCGTGCATCGCGCACAGCGCGTGGCCGGCCTCGTGATAGGCGGTCATCCGCTTCTCGGCCTCGGACATGACCAGCGAGCGGCGCTCGGTGCCCATCATCACCTTGTCCTTGGCGTACTCGAACTCGGCCATCGCCACCACGCGCTTGCCGATGCGCGCGGCGAGCAGCGCCGCCTCGTTCACCAGATTGGCCAGATCGGCGCCGGAGAAGCCGGGCGTGCCGCGCGCGATCGTCTTCGGATCGACGTCGGAGGCGAGCGGCACCTTGCGCATGTGAACCCGGAGAATCTTCTCGCGGCCGTTCACGTCGGGGTTCGGCACCACCACCTGCCGGTCGAAGCGGCCGGGGCGGAGCAGCGCCGGGTCCAGCACGTCCGGCCGGTTGGTGGCCGCGATCAGGATGACGCCCTCGTTGCTCTCGAAGCCGTCCATCTCGACCAGCATCTGGTTCAGCGTCTGCTCGCGCTCGTCGTTGCCGCCGCCAAGACCGGCGCCGCGATGGCGACCGACCGCGTCGATTTCGTCGATGAAGATGATGCAGGGCGCGTTCTTCTTCGCCTGCTCGAACA
>PKWQ01000465.1 GCA_003133265.1 Acetobacteraceae bacterium | reverse complement strand
TTCGAGGGCGGCTGCTACGCCAAGGTCATCAACCTGTCGAAGGAAGCCGAGCCCGAGATCTGGGCCGCCAGCCACCGGTTCGGCGCGGTGCTGGAGAACGTGGTGGGCGACCACCACGGCAGGCTGGACCTGACCGACAAGGCGCTGACCGAGAACACCCGGTCCTGCTATCCCATCGACTACATTCCCAACGCCGAGCGCTCGGGCCGGGGCGGGCAGCCGCGCAACGTGGTGATGCTGACCGCCGACGCGTTCGGCGTGCTGCCGCCGATCAGCAAGCTGACCCCGGCACAGGCGATGTATCATTTCCTGTCCGGCTACACCGCGCGCGTCGCCGGGACCGAGAAGGGCCTGGGCGCGGAGCCGCAGGCCACGTTCTCCACCTGCTTCGGCGCGCCGTTCCTGCCGCGCCGGCCGGAAGTCTACGGGCGGATGCTCTCGGAGCTGATCGCCGCGCACGGCGCCGATTGCTGGCTGGTCAACACCGGCTGGAGCGGCGGGCAGTACGGCGTCGGCAGCCGCATGGCGATCCGCCACACCCGCGCCCTGCTGCGCGCGGCGCTGGACGGCAGTCTGGCCAAGGCGACGTATCGCCGCGACCCGTTCTTCGGCCTGATGATCCCCCAGCATGTGCCGGGCATTCCCGACGACGTGCTGGACCCCCGCCGGTCCTGGGCCGACAAGGCGGCCTACGACCGCACCGCCAAGGAGCTGGTCGCCCGCTTCGAGGAGAATTTCGCCTCGTTCGAGGCCGGTGTCGGCGACGACGTGANNGCCAGTTCGCTGGCTTCCGCCTCCGGCGCCTCGAACAGCAATTCGTCGTGCACCTGCAACAGCAGCCTCGATTTCAGGCCCGCCGCGGCCAGCGCCGCCGGCAGCTTGACCATCGCGCGCTTGATGATGTCGGCGGCACCCCCCTGTAGCGGCGCGTTGATCGCCTGACGCTCGCCATAGCCGCGCCGCGCCGGGTTCTTGTCGTTGATCCCCGGTATCCAGCAGCGCCGCCCGAACGGGCTGGTCACGTATCCGTTGGCGCGCGCTTCCTGCTTCGTCCGTTCCATGTAGGTGCGGATGGCGGGATAGCGGAGGAAATAGGCGTCGATGTAGAGGCGCGCCTCGCCGGGGGAGATGCCGAGCTGGCGGGCCAGCCCGAAGGCGCTGATGCCGTAGATGATGCCGAAATTGATCGCCTTCGCCCGCCGCCGCGTCATCTGGTCCATGCCCGCCATCGGCACCCCGAACACCTCGCTCGCGGTGCGGGCATGGATGTCCTCGCCGTTCAGGAAGCTGTCACGCAGCGCCGGGATTTCCGCGACGTGGGCGAGCAGGCGCAGCTCGATCTGCGAATAGTCGGCGCTGACCAGCACATGCCCGGGCTCGGCGATGAAGGCATGGCGGATACGGCTGCCTTCCTCGGTGCGCACCGGGATGTTCTGCAAGTTCGGATCGGTCGAGGACAGCCGCCCGGTGCTGGTGATCGCCATCGCGAAGCTGGTATGCACCCGCCCGGTCTCGGGGTTGATCTGCCCGACCAGCGCGTCGGCATAGGTGGATTTCAGCTTCGCCAGTTGCCGCCATTCCAGCACCTGCGTCGGCAGCTCGTGGCCCTGCTCGGCCAGGGTCTGCAACACCGAGGCGTCGGTGCCCCAGGCCCCGGTCTTCATCCGCTTGCCACCCAAGGCGCCCATTTCGTCGAACAGCACCTCGCCCAGTTGCTTGGCGCTGCCGACATTGAATTCGCGTCCGGCCAGGCGATGGATGTTCTTCTCCATCACCGCCATCCGCGCCGCGAAATCCACCGACATCCGCCGCAGATCGTCCTCGTCGACCTTCACCCCGGCGCGTTCCATCTCCAGCAATATCGGGATCAGCCGCCGCTCCATCTGCTCGTAGAGCGTCAGCGCCTTCGACGCCCGCAGCCGCGGGCGCAGCGCCTGCCACAGCCGCAGCGCCACATCCGCGTCCTCCGCCGCGTACGGCGCGGCACGCTCGATCGGCACCTGCGCGAAGCTGACCCGGTTGCGTCCGGTGCCGGTGACCTCGTCGTAGCTGATCGGCGTATGGCCCAGATGCAGGCCGGACAGCTCGTCCAGCCCGTGCCCGTGCATCCCCGCCTCCATGGCGTAGGAGATCAGCATGGTGTCGTCGAGCGGGGCGACCGGCGGGAACCCGGCGCGGCCCAGCACCATCAGGTCGAACTTGGCGTTCTGCGCCACTTTCAGCACGCACGGGTCGCTCAGCAGCGGCCCGAGCAGGGCGATTGCCTCGGCCAGACGGATCTGCGGCGTCAGTTCCTCATGCGCCAGCGGCACGTAGCAGGCGCGGCCCGGCGCGGTGGCGAGCGAGAAGCCGATCAGCCGCGCCCGCATCGTGTCCAGCCCGTCGGTCTCGGTATCCAGCGCCACCACGCTGGCGACGCGGGCTTCCTCCACCCAGCGCGCCAGCGCCGCCGCGTCCAGCACCGTCTCGTAGGGGCCGAATTTCGGTGCGTCCGGTGCCATCGTGGCGGCGGGCGGCGGCGGAGCGGCTTGCGTTGCCGGCTTGGCGGTTGCCGGCGGCGGCAGGTCGTCCAGCCCCAGCCGGGTTGCCACGCTGCGAAAACCCTGCGCCGCGAGGAAGGCGGCGAGCTTGGCGCGTTCGGGCTGGCGGACGATCAGCGCGTCCACCGGCTGCGGCAGCGGCGCGTCCTCGCGCAGTTCCACCAGCCGGCGGGAGAGGCGGGCCTTCTCGGCGTGCTCGATCAGCGCGTCCCGCCGCTTCGACGGCTTCATCCCCGGCGCGGCGGCCAGGATGCTTTCCACGTCGCCGAACTCGTTGATCAGTTGCGCCGCGCCCTTCGGGCCGATGCCGGGAATGCCCGGCACGTTGTCCACGGGATCGCCGATCAGCGCCTGCGCCTCGACCAGCTTGCCCGGCGCCACGCCGAACTTCTCCATCACCTCGGCCGGCCCGATCGATTTCTGCTTGATCGGGTCGAGCATTTCCACGCCCGGGCGGATCAGCTGCATCAGGTCCTTGTCGGAGGAGACGATGCTGATCGTGCCGCCCGCGTCCGTCACCGCGCGGGCATAGGAGGCGATCAAATCGTCCGCCTCCCAGTCCGGCAGCTCGATCGACGCCACGCCGAAGGCGTCGGTCGCCTGGCGCACCAGCGGGAACTGCGGAACCAGCTCCTCGGGGGCGGGCGGGCGGTGCGCCTTGTACTGGTCGTAGATGCGGTTGCGGAAGGTCAGCCGTCCGGCATCGAAGATCACCGCGATATGTGTGCCGACATGCTCGCGCAGCAGCCGCGCCAGCATGTTGGAGAAGCCGAACACGGCGTTCACCGGCGTGCCGTCCGGGCGCGTCATCGGCGGCAGCGCGTGGAAGGCGCGGAAGATGAACCCCGATCCGTCGATCAGGACCAGATGCAGCGGCGCCCCGGACGTCTGGGGGGCGGGCGCCTCAGTGACCGTTGTCGTGGCCGGCCCCTGGGTTCAGGACATACAGGCGCGAACAGTATGGGCACATCACCTGCTGTGCCTCGATGCGCAGGAACACGCGGGGATGGCCGAGCGCGCCATTGCCGCCATCGCAGGCGACGGTGCGCGCGTCAACGTGAATGATCTCGGTCGGCAGGGTGGCGCCGTCAGGCATGAGAGACCTCTGTGCTAGGGTACGCGCGGATGATAGCGATGCCCACCGTGCATTCAACCGGTTCCCTGTCGGTCCTGCTTCTGGTGACCCTGCTGCTGGGCGGGTGCGTCGCATATACCGCCGCGCCCGGCTCGGCGATGGAGCGTCCGGCACAGACCGACGGCGCTTTCCAGATGCCCGACGGCGTTCGCCTGCCTTATCGCGCCTGGCTTCCCGAGGGGCCACCGGGCGTGGTGGTTCTGGCGCTGCACGGCATGAACGACAGCCGCGATGCCTGGGAAATCCCCGCCCCGCACTTCGCCGACGCCGGCATCGCTGTGTTTGCCCCCGACCAGCGCGGCTTCGGCGCCACGGCGGCGCGCGGCTACTGGCCCGGCGCGGACGCCCTGGCCCAGGATGCCGCTGTGATGGTCCGGCTGCTGCGGGCCCGCTATCCCGGGACCCGCCTGTTGCTGATGGGCGAGAGCATGGGTGCCGCGGTGCTGATGCACCTGGCGACCTTGCCGGACGCGCCGCGGGTCGACGGCTACATCCTGATCGCCCCGGCGGCCTGGGGCCGGGCGGCGATGAACCCGTTGCTGCGCGCCACGCTGTGGGCCGCGTCCAACCTGATCCCCGGCTACGAGCTGACCGGCGGCGTGCGGGTGACGGCGAGCGACAACCGCGCCGCGCTGATCCGTCTGTCCACCGATCCGTTGACGCTGCATGCCACCCGTGTCGATTCGGTGCGGGGGCTGGTGGACCTGATGGACATCGCGCTGGCCGCCGCGCCGGATTTTTCCGCTCCGGCGCTGATGCTGTATGGCGGCAAGGACGAGCTGATCCCGCCGCGCGCCATCGCCGCCACCTGGCGCGACCTGTCTGGCGCCGTGCGACGGGCATTCTATCCCGGCGGCTATCACCTGCTGCTGCGCGATCTCGACCGCGCCGGCCCGATCGGGGACATGTTGAGCTGGATCGCCGACCGGGCCGCCCCGCTGCCGACCGGCGCCGATCGGGCCGCCGCCGCATGGTTGGCGGGCCAGCAATGACGCGGCCCTTTCGCTGCCCGGATTTTCGCGGTATGCAGCGCTTGATGGACCCGTAGCTCAGCTGGATAGAGCGTCGCCCTCCGAAGGCGAAGGTCGCACGTTCGAATCGTGTCGGGTCCGCCAATTTTTCGGGGTAATCCAGCTCGCGCCATACAGCCCGGCATTGTTACCAGGATGTCGATGCCACGACCCAGCTGCCGGTCAATTCCGTCTTGCAGGAGCGATCGCCTGGCTGCATCCGGTTAGCCGACGACGACGCATCCTCGCCGCCGGCCCTCGTGCAACAGGCGTTAAATAGCTTTTTTCCCCAGATGCGGGAACATCGCGAGACGGGCGGCATCGTCCATCTCGGTCTTGAAGCTATGCCTCTCCTTCAGCGCAAGAGCCCGCGCGGCCGCCGGGCGGGCGCTTATTTCGTCGAGGTGGCGCTGAAGATTCGGCATTTGTTTCATCGCATCCGGTCCCAGGACTACGGGAACCAGACGGGCCCAGCCCCAGAGTGCCATATCGACGATGGTATAGTCGTCGCCGAGCATGAACCGACGCTGGCCAAGGCGTGCCTCCACGATGCCCCAGTGCCTCTGGGCCTCGAATGTGTAGCGGTTGAGGGCATATTCCTTCGGCTCGGGCGCCGCGTTGCGGAAATGCACCGCCTGTCCGGAGTACGGCCCGATGCCTGACGCGACGAACATCAGCCAGGACAGCAGCTCCCCCCGCGATGCAGGTGACGGGCTGGGCAGAAACCGGCCGGTCTTTTCGGCGAGGTAGAGCAGGATCGCGTTGCTGTCGAAAACCGTGGCGTCGCCGTCGATGATGGCGGGAACCTTCGCATTGGGGTTGATCGCCAGATAGCTCGGCGTGTGCTGCTCCCCCTTGCGGGTATCGATCGGGACCAGTTCGTAAGGCAGGCCCATCTCTTCCAGGCAAAGCGCCACTTTCGTGGGGTTCGGCGCAAGATTGTAATAGAATTTGATCATGGGTTCCCCTTCTCGTTTCTCGGCGGCCGCATGCGGTGCCGCCGGCTTAAGGAGATCGCGGGAAAAATGCCAGGGTGAATGCGACACTGCCGTACTGCGGCACCGCTTGATGCGGGGCGGCCAAGAGCTTAAGAGAGTGGTCCCATGCCGTTGGTGTTCCGCCGCGTTTTGGCCGTGCTCGTCGCCTTCGCCCTTGTCGGCGGGACGACGGCGCAGTTTGCCCAGTCGGCGCAATACGTCGCGCCGATGACGATGGCCGGCATGCCGTGCGACATGATGATGCCGGCGGCGGACGCGGAACACGGCGCGCCGATGATGCCGGGCAAGGGCATGGCGCCTGACTGCATCAAGATGTGCTGCATGGTGGTCGCCACCCTGCCGGCGCGGCTTGCGAGCGACGAGATCGTCACGCATGTCAGTCCGGTCGATTATTGGCCGGCCTGGACCAAGCTGGCCGGTCTGGTTCGCGAACCCGAGCCCCTTCCGCCCCGAACGACCTGAGCCCCTGCTGACGCACACTCGAGGTGCGTCCAATCGGCAACTGGTTGTTCACTGCCCGCCCTGCGCCTGAGCGCGATGGCGGGCCACGAAGGGTCTTTCGATGATCAACACTCGTATTTTCGCGTGCGCCGCCGCGCTCGTTTGCGGCCTCGCGTTCACTGTCGCCCCGGCACAGGCCAAATCGGCCGACTACCGTTTCGAGCTGGTCGGCAAGCCGCAACTGTCCGGCCAGAAGAATATCGTCCAAGTGCGGCTGGTGCATGTCGCGGACGGTAAGTCCGTTGCGGACGCAATGATTTTCGAGAGCAAGGCCGACATGGGGCCGGGCATGGAAACCATGACGGCGCCGGTAAAAGTCCTGCCCCCGAAGGACGGTGTCTACAGCTTCGAGGTGGACGCCGACATGGCCGGGACCTGGGTGCTGCATCTGGCAGCCAAGGTGCAAGGCGAGCCAGAGACCGTCCGGGGAACCGTCAACGCCGATCTGGTGAAGTGACATGCGCGCCCAGTGGAGGCGGCTCGGCGCCGGCGGGATGCTGGCGGCCGGGCTGATCGCGTGCGTGCCTGCCCGCGCCCAACCGGCCGATGCTCCGCTGGGCGCGACCGCCGAGAGTGTCCTGGCTGCCGGCCGGCGGCTCAGCCCCGCATTGCGGGCCGCTTCGCTCGACACCGCAGCCGCCTCGGCCAAGGCCGGGGGGGCGGACGCGCTGGATGACCCGACGATCAGCGAGAACTACCAGCACAAGGATGCCGGGACGTCCAGAATGCACACGATCATGCTGTCGCAATCCTTCCCGCTCTGGGGCAAGCGCGGCCTGCGCCAGCAGGCGGCCCTGGCCGATGTCGATGCCAGCCGGGGACGGGAGCGCGCAGCACAGGACGAACTCGATGAGAAGATCAAAATCGCCTACGCGCAGTACTGCCTGATCACCCGCGACATCGCGGTGAACCGGGAGATCGCTGACCTGGCGCGCCATATGCGCGCGGCGGCCGCCGCGCGCTATGGCCAGGGCGGCGGCGACCAGGTTGCCGTCATCCAGGCGGCCAGCGAGGAGACAACCGCCAAGATCGAGGCGGTCAGGCTGGAAGGAGAGAAAAACGCCGCCCGCGCGCGCCTCAACACGCTGATCGGGCGGCCGGCTGACGCAGCGCTCGCCGATCCAGTGCGGCCGAGGCCGATCCCGGCCGCCGAGCCGGCCCTCGCGGTGCTGGTCGATCGCGCCCGCGCCACCAACCCCACGCTATCGGCCAACAACGCGGCAATCGTCGCGGCGCGCACGCGCGGCACCCTGGCGGACAAGGCCTGGTACCCGGACCTGACGGTCGGTGCCGGCCCGGTGATCCAGGATAGCAGCCGCCCACTCGGCTTTGAAGCCACGGTCGGGTTCAACATCCCGCTGCCCTGGGGTCGCGAGGCGGCGGGGCAACGGGAAGCTGCGGCGCAGCTCGACGCGACCCAGCAACGCTACGACGCGGCGCGGCTGGAGATCGAGGGCGCGCTGGGCGAGGCCATCGCCAGGCTGCGCGCCGCGCGGGCCACCGAGGCGCTGTTGCAGCGGGAGGCGGTGCCGCAGGCCCGTGCCGCCTTTCAGACGGTGCTGGCGAACTACAGCCAGGGCAAAGGTGAGCTTGCCGCCGCCATCGGCGCCGAGCGCCAGATGCGCGAGGTCGAGCTTCGCGTTCTCCAGGCCCAGCTCGATCAGCAGGTCGGGCTTGCCGCAATCGAACGCCTGATCGGAGGTGACCTGTGATGCGATCCGTTGTTCTGATTTGCGCGGCCATCGGGCTCGCCGCGATTGGCATCGCCCGGGCGGACGACGGCAGACACCCGCCGCTCTACTACCAGGACCCGGACGGCAAGGCGCTCTACTCGCCCACCCCCAGGAAGACGGCGGACGGGCGAGATTATCGGCCGGTGTTCGAGGATGCGTCTGCCCCTCCGGCCCCCGCGCCCACGCCCACGCCCACGCCGCCGGCGAGCAGCAACCGCCGCATCCTCTATTATCGCAATCCGATGGGGCTGGCGGACACCTCGCCTGTGCCCAAGAAGGATTCGATGGGCATGGACTACGTGCCCGTCTACGCCGACGAGGGCGCGCAGGGCGACCCGCCTGGCACTGTGCGGATCAGTCCCAGCCGGTTGCAGACCCTGGGCGTGCGGACCGAGGCGGCCGAGATGCGGCCGGCTGCCGCGCGCGCCGTTCGCGCCACCAGCATTCTGCAATTCGACGAGCGGCACCTGGCGACGGTCACGACGAAAATGCCTGGTTGGATCGAGCATCTTGCCGTCGCCGCGACCGGAGATCCCGTCAAGCGTGGCCAGGTGCTGGCCGAGATCTATTCGCCCGATCTGGTCGCGTCCGAGGAGGAATATCTCGTCGCGGCCCGGATCGGTGGGGCCTTGGGCGCGGCGTCGGTCCAGCGTCTGCGCGCGCTCGACATCCCGGAAGAGGAAATCGCCCGGTTGCGCCGCACCGGCCATTCCGCCCGGCGCATCGCCGTCGTGGCGCCCGAAGATGGCGTGGTCATCGACAAGCCGGTGCAGCAGGGCATGCGGGTCGATGCCGGTGCGGCGCTGTACAGAACCGCCGACCTGTCCGACATCTGGCTGATCGCGCAGGTGCAGGAGCAGGACATCGGCGCCATCGTGCCGGGGCAGCCGGCGCGCGCGAGCTTCGTCGCTTTCCCCGGCCGAATTTTCGAGGGCACGGTCGAGTTCATCTATCCAAGCCTGTCGGCGGAGACCCGGAGCGCGCGGGTGCGGATCGTGATCCCGAATCCCGACCGGGCGCTACGCGCGGCGATGTTCGCCAACGTGGAGATGGAGGCGGCGGCCGGCACGGCGCCGATGCTGACGGTGCCGAATTCCGCAGTGCTCGATAGCGGCACGCTCCAGGTCGTTCTGGTCGCCCGTGGCGAGGGCCGCTTCGAGCCGCGACAGGTGCGGCTCGGCATGCATGGCGACGATTGGGTCCAGGTGCTGGACGGCATCAGGCAAGGCGAGCGCGTGGTGGTCGGCGCCAACTTCCTGATCGACTCGGAGAGCAACATCCGCGCCGCCCTGCAAGGCTTCACCGAGGGAGCCAAGCCATGATCGGCCGCCTCATCGAGATGTCGGCGCGCAACAAGATGCTGGTGCTGCTCGCCACGCTGATCCTGGTCGGGCTCGGCATCTGGTCGGTCGCCAACACGCCGCTCGACGCGCTGCCGGACCTCTCGGACACGCAGGTGATCGTCTACACCGAATATCCGGGCCAGGCGCCCCAGGTGGTCGAGGACCAGGTGACCTATCCGCTGACCACGGCGCTGCTGGCGGTGCCGCACGCCAAGGTGGTGCGCGGTTTCTCGGATTTCGGGCTGTCCTTCGTCTACGTGGTGTTCGAGGACGGGACCGACCTGTACTGGGCGCGCTCGCGCGTGCTGGAATACCTCAATTTCGCGGCCAGACGCCTGCCGCAGGGCGTTACGCCGTCGCTTGGACCGGACGCGAGCGGCGTCGGCTGGGTCTATCAGTACGTCGTGCTCGGCGCGCAGCGGACGCTGGCCGAGTTGCGCTCCATCCAGGACTGGATCGTTCGCTACGATCTCGTCACCGCGAAGGGCGTGGCCGAAGTCGCCAGCGTCGGCGGTTTCGAGAAGCAGTACCAGGTCGTCGTCGATCCCAGGAAGCTACAGGCCTACGGCATCCCGCTGGACCGCGTGTCCGACGCGATCCGCGCCAGCAACCGCGATGTCGGCGGCCGCACCATCGAGATGAGCGAAACCGAATACATGATCCGCGGCCGGGGCTATCTGCGCAATGTGCAGGATATCGGCAACGTCGTGCTGAAGACCGATCCGGACGGTTCCGGAACGCCGGTGCTGCTGCGCGACGTCGCGCGCATCGAGCTGGGGCCGGACGAGCGGCGCGGCATCGCGGAGATGAACGGCACCGGCGAGGTGGTCGGCGGCATCGCGCTGAAGCGCGACGGCATGGATGCCCTGGCCACGATCGGCAACATCAAGCGCAAGCTGGATGAACTGCGGCCGGGGTTGCCCGATGGTGTTACCATCGAGCCGGTCTATGACCGCTCGCAGCTGATCGATGCGGCGATCGACACGCTGCGCCATACGCTGGTGGAAGAAAGCCTGATCGTCGCGGCCGTCTGCGTCGTCTTCCTGTTGCACGTCCGCAGCGCCCTGGTGGCGATCCTGACCTTGCCGATCGGCGTGCTGATGGCGTTCGCGGGGATGCACGCGCTCGGCATCGGCTCCAATATCATGAGCCTCGGCGGCATCGCGATCGCGCTGGGCGCGATGGTCGATGCGGCGATCGTGATGATCGAGAACGCGCACAAGCACATCGAGCGGCTGAAACCCGGCGAACCGCGCGGACCGGCGTTGATCGCGGCGGCCAAGCAGGTCGGGCCGGCGCTGTTCTTCAGTCTGCTGGTGATCGTCGTCTCGTTCCTGCCGGTGTTTGCCCTGGAGGACCAGGAAGGACGGCTGTTCAAGCCGCTGGCCTACACCAAGACGTTCGCCATGGCCGGCGGCGCGATTCTGTCGGTGACGCTGGTGCCGGTGCTGATGCTGTTGTTCGTGCGCGGCCGCATCGTCGCGGAAGCCAGGAACCCGATCAACCGGGTGCTGATCTGGCTCTACCGGCCGATGATCCGTCTGGTGCTGCGCGTGCCGGTCTTCGTCGTGCTGGCATCGGCACTTGTCCTCGGGGCGACGGCCTGGCCGGTGTCCCAACTCGGCAGCGAATTCATGCCCACCCTGAATGAGGGGACATTGCTGTTCATGCCGGTAACCTTGCCAGGGCTGTCGGTGACCAAGGCGGCGGAGCTGTTGCAAACGCAGGACCGTATCATCAAGTCGTTCCCGGAAGTCGCGTCTGTCTTCGGCAAGGCTGGCCGCGCGATGACCGCGACCGACCCGGCGCCGGTCGAGATGAGCGAGACGATCATCAATCTGAAGCCGCCGAGCGAATGGCCCGTCGGCAAGACGGTGGATCAGCTCATCGCCGAGATGAACGCGGCCTTGCAGCTCCCCGGCGTCAGCAATGCCTGGACCATGCCGATCAAGGCGCGCATCGACATGCTCTCGACCGGCATCCGCACCCCGGTCGGCGTCAAGGTGTTCGGCCCGGACCTGCACGAACTGGAACGCCTGGCGACCGAGGTCGAGCGCGTCGTGCATGACGTGCCCGGTACCACCAGCGCCTTCGCGGAGCGCCTGGAAGGCGGCCACTATGTCGAGATCGAGCCCGACCGTCTGGCGGCCGCCCGCTATGGGCTGTCGGTGGACGACGTGCAGAAAGTGGTCGCGGCCGCGCTCGGCGGCGAGACGGTCACGACGACGGTGGAAGGACGCGAGCGCTACGGCGTGAATGTCCGCTACCCGCGCGCGCTGCGCGACGATCCGCTGGCGATCGCCACCCAGGTGCTGGTGCCCGCCATGGGCGGCGCGATGGTGCCGCTGGGCCAGGTTGCGAACGTTCGCGTCACCCTCGGCCCGCCCAGCATCCGCACCGAGAACGCCCAGCCGGTGGCCTATATCTACATCGACCTGCAAGGCCGCGACCTCGGCGGATACGTCGAGGAGGCCGCCCGGAGAGTGGCGGACCAGGTGAAGCTGCCGCCGGGCTACCGCATCGAATGGAGTGGGCAGTTCGAATATCTGCAACGCGCCGCGGCCAAGCTGAAAATTGTCGTGCCAGCGACCCTGGCGGTGATCCTGGTGCTGTTGTTCCTGAATTTCGGACGCCTGACCGAGACGCTGATCGTGATGCTCTCGGTGCCGTTCGCGCTGGTCGGCGGCGTCTGGCTGATGTGGGGACTGGGCTACAACATGAGCGTCGCCGTCGCCGTCGGCTTCATCGCGCTCGCTGGCGTGGCGGCGGAAACCGGCGTGGTGATGCTGATCTACCTCGATCAGGCGCTGACCGAGATACGCCAGCAGCGGCAGGCGGAGGGCGCGGCACTGAGCCGCATGGACCTGCGCCGGGCAATCATGGCGGGTGCGGTCGAGCGCGTGCGGCCGAAGATGATGACGGTGGTCGCGATCATGGCCGGGCTGATGCCGATCCTGTGGAGCACCGGAACCGGCTCAGAGGTGATGCGGCGCATCGCCGTGCCGATGGTGGGCGGGATGGTTTCCTCCACGATTCTGACCCTGCTGGTGATCCCGGCGATCTACGCGATCGTCAAAGGCTGGCGGCTGCCGCCGCAACGATAGAGCAGCCTTACTACGCTGGACCGATGTTTATTCGTAATGCGCCGCGCCGGTGCGCAGGCTGCGCCATTGCGCGTCGTCATGGCCCAGCAGGATCGTCGCACCGCCCTGTTCCATGCGCGCGAGTTCCTCGATTGCCGCCAGCGCCAGTTCGGTATTCCAGGTGTTCCGCGGCGCATAGCGCTGATCGATATGCGCCCGCACCGCCGCGGCATCGGACGCCAGCACGAAGGGACCATCCCGGTCGAGCACGACATGCGCGATCATCATCCCCGGCGTATGCCCGGGCATCGGCAGCAGGGTGATGCGCCCGTCGCCGAACACGTCGCGCTGGCCTTCCACCCCATCGAGGAGATTGGGGTGGTCCCATTCAATGGGCAGATAACCCTGTGCCGGGCCGTTCTCGGCCCGTGCCGCCGCCACTTCGCTGGCCTGCGCCAGGACGGCGGCCTTGGGGAAAAACACGTTGCAGCCGCAATGATCGGGATGCAGGTGCGAACAGATCACCACGTCGATGTCGTCCGGCCCGAGGCTGGCCAGCTTCAGCTGATGCACCACGCTATCTTCCGCCGTGAACACCGGCACCATGACCCGCGCCATCGTCCCCCAGCGAGCTTCCGCATCGACGCTGACGGAGGGATGGCAGCCAGTGTCGAACAGTACATTGCCCTGGGGATGCTTCAGCAGGGCACAGGATATCGGCAATTCAATGGTCTCCTCCCGCGGCGCGCCAGGATAATAGACGCTGCGGCGCAGACGCAGGCGGCCGCCGGAAAGCAGATGCATCTTCATGCCAGGGGTCCTTAACCGACATTTCGCGGACGGGCGGTATTTTCGCTTCTGGTGCAACATAACCTTTTCGACAAATTCCCAGAAGCGGCGTTGCGCGAGGGACAATCGGGTGCGGGAAGGTCTCCGCCATTGACGTTGCTTCGTTCGCCCGTATAGCGTTCGTGCAACAGGCGTGACGGGCATCCGCTCCGGGTGGCCCGATCGAGGGGGTGACGTGTGGACGGGATGGAAACGGCCCTGACCAGCCGCGAGGCGATTGCCGTGCGTCACCTCAGCAAACGCTTCGGCGGCGCCGGCGGCGGGGTGACCGCGCTGAGCGATATCGACTTCGCCATTGGCGAAGGCGAGCTGGTTGTTGTTGTCGGACCGTCCGGCTGCGGCAAATCCACCCTGCTGCGCATCCTCGCCGGCCTGTTGCCGCAGTCCGGGGGCGAGGCCCTGCTGCACGGCACGCCGATCACCGGCCCGCGCCGGGATATCGGCGTGGTGTTCCAGTCCCCGGTGCTATTCCCCTGGCGCAATGTGCTCGGCAACGCCATGCTGCCGGTCGATGTGCAGAGGCTCGGGCGCGAGAAATTGCGCGCGCGCGCCTTCGATCTTCTCAAGCTGGTCGGACTGGACGGGTTCGAGCATCGCTATCCCTGGGAATTGTCCGGCGGCATGCAGCAGCGTGTCGCGCTGGTGCGGGCGCTGATCCACGATCCGGCGCTGCTGCTGATGGACGAGCCGTTCGGCGCGCTGGATGCGATGACGCGCGAGGCGATGAACGTCGAGCTGCAGCGCATCTGGATGGAGCGGCGCAAGACCATCCTGTTTATCACCCACTCGATCGGCGAGGCGGTCTATCTGGCGGATCGCGTGCTGGTGATGACGCCGCGGCCGGGCCGCATCCTCGACTCGCTGAAGATTGATCTGCCGCGCCCGCGTGGTCTGGAGGTGATGAACACCGAGGCCTTCGGTGCCTATGTGCGGCGCATCCGCGTCTCGCTGAACGCCACCGGGGGGCTCGACTGATGCGCGCACGCGATTTCCTGCTGCGTCTGGTCTTCATCGCCGCCCTGCTGTCGGTGTGGGAGGCGCTGGTGCGGGCGCTGGATGTACCGGCGTATCTGCTGCCGACACCGTCGGCGATCGGGATGGCGCTGGTACGTGGTGTTACCAGCGGCCTATACGAGGAGCATATCGGCATCACCATCACCGAGACCCTGCTCGGGTTCGCGGTCGGCACGTTCGGCGGCCTGCTGCTGGGCACCGCCGTCGCCCTGTCGCGCCGCTTCGACTATTTCATGTATCCGATCATCGTGATGTTCCAGGCGATGCCGAAAGTGGCCCTGGCGCCGCTGATCATCGTCTGGTTCGGCCTCGGCATCACCTCCAAGGTGGTGAATTCCGGCCTGGTCTGCTTCTTCCCGCTGATGATCAACACCATCGTCGGGCTGCGCTCCGCCGAGGAGGACCGGGTCAGCCTGATGCGCTCGCTTGCGGCCTCGCCGTTGCAGATTTTCTGGATGCTGCGCGTGCCGAACGCCTTGCCGTACATCTTCGCCGGGCTGGAGATCGCGATGATCTTCTCGTTGATCGGCGCGATCGTCGGCGAGTTCGTTGGCGCCGAGGCGGGCCTGGGGATGCTGATCCAGAGCATGAACTTCACCATGGATGTGGCCGGTCAGTTTTCCGTGCTGCTGATCCTGTCGGTGATCGGGCTGATCCTGAACGGGGTTGTCTCGGTGATCCGTCGCCGCGCGCTGTTCTGGGACCCGTCCAGCCGTCAGGGCGCCAGCCGGGTGCGTTTGCCGGCTGCCCAGCAACAGGACGCGCTTTAATGTTCACACGCATTGTTACCATCGCCATCACGCTTGCATTGCTTAGCGTCGGCGCGCGGGCGGAGACCGAGCTGCGCGTCGGCTGGTGCGCGCGCACGATCAGTGCCGCCGCCGCGCCCTATGCGATCGCCCAGAAGATGGGCTGGTTCGCCGAGCGCGGCCTGAAGGTGATCGTGACCCCGCTGCCCGGCTCCACCGACTGTGTGAAAGAGGTGGCGACCGGCAACCTGCTGTTCAGCATACCCTCGATCGAGCCGCTGACGATCATCCATCCGCAGGGTGTGAAGGCGAAAATCTTCTACACCGCGTATCAGAGCTTCGGCTACGGCATCGCCGTACCGGATGCCAGCCCGATCAAGAATTTCGCCGACCTGAAGGGCAAGATCATCGGCGTGATCTCGATGGATTCTGCCGGGGTGGTCGTCGCCCGCGCGCAGCTTGCGGCCGCCGGGCTCAATCCGGCGACCGACGCGCGCATTGTCGTCGCCGGCGAGGGGGCGGCGACCGCGGCGCTTCTGCGGAACAAGCAGGTTGACGCGCTCAGCCAGTTCGACACGCAATATGCGATGGTGGAGAACGCGGGACAGAAGGTCCGCATGCTGCCGCTTGGCGCCATGGCGCGTTATCCGGGCAACGGCTTCCTGGCGCTGGAGACGACGTTGCAGACGCATCGTGCGGACGCGGTCACCCTGGCGCGCGGCTTCGCGATGGGCGAGATCTTCACCATGGCCAATCCGGAAGCGGCGGTCCGCATTCTGTACGAGGTGTATCCGCAGACCAAGCCCATCGGCAAGGACGAGGCTACGGCGGTTGCCGATGATACCAAAGTACTGCGCGCGCGCATGGCGCACTGGGATCTTGCCTCCGGCGGCGTCACAAGCTGGGGCGAGAGCAACGTGGCGAATTTCGACGCCTACATCGACTTCCTGGTGCAGTGGAAGATCGTTCCGCAGAAGGTGCCGGCCAGCGAGCTGGTGACCAACGAGCTGATCGGCGAGATCAACGCGAGCTTCGATCGGAAAAAGATCGAGGCGCAGGCAAAGGCTTGGAAACAATGAAACGCACTCTGCTGGCCCTGACGGCGTTCGCGACCCTGTGCGGTGCCGCGCGGGCGGAAACCCTGGTGAAGGTCGGCTGGTGCGCGCCGGTGATCAACACCGCCGCGGCGCCCTTCGCCATCGCGCAACAGATGGGCTGGTACGCCCAGGGCGGCATTCGCGTGCAGCTCGTGCCATTGCCCGGCTCCACCGATTGCGTGAAGATGGTGGCGACCGGCGATCTGCCGTACTCGCAGGCATCGGTCGAGCCGCTGGCGATCATCCGGCCGCAAGGCGTCAAGGCCAAGGTGTATTATACCGCATATCAGAGCAACATCTACGGCATCGCGGTGCCGGCCGACAGCCCGATCCACGACTACGCCGATCTGCGCGGCAAGAGCATCGGCGTCACCACCATGGGTTCCGCCGGCGTCATCATCGCACGCGCCCTGGCGGCGGATGCCGGATTGAACCCGCAGACCGATGTCCGCATCGTCGCCGGCGGCGAGGGCGGTCAGGCGGCGACGCTGCTGCGCAACCATCAGATCGATGCGCTCAGCCAGTTCGACGCGGCCTACGCGCTGATCGAGAATGCCGGCGTGAAGCTGCGCATGCTGGACAACAGCCGGATCGCCAAGTTTCCTTCCAACGGCCTGGTCGCGCTGGAAAAGACGCTGACCGAGCATCGCGCCGAGGCGGTCACGCTGGGGCGCGGTTACGCGATGGGGACGATCTTCGCGATGGCCAATCCGGAAGCGGCGGTGCGCATCTTGTGGGCGGCGTATCCGCAGACCAAGCCGGTCAGCAAGGACGGAGATGCGGCGTTGCAGGACGGGCTGCGGCCGCTGATGGCGCGGTTCCATGCGTTCGAACTGGCATCGGGCGGGGTCAGCAAATGGGGCGAAAGCTCGCTGGCGAATTACGACGCCTATGTCGACTTCCTGGTGAAGTGGAAGATCGTGCCGCAGAAAGTCCCGGCGACTGACCTGGTCACCAATGATCTGATCGACGACATCAACCGCTTTGACGCGGCCGCGGTGGTGGCGCAAGCGAAGGCATGGAAGCCATAGCGCGGTAGATTACGGCTCGCGCTTATCCGGCCGCCTTCGCTTTCCGCACCACGGCATCGACGTCGTAGTCGTTCAGGGCGTCGATGAACTGCGGCATAAAGTAGTCCTGCCACGGCAGCGTCTTCTGGATGATGCCGTTCTCTACCAGCGCGTCGCGCACGCGCTCGATCTGCTGCGGCGATGCCATGCCCCAGCGTCGCGCCAGGGTCGATTGCCGAGATAGTTGCACGTTGATGCCGACGACCTTCGCGGACTGCTCCACCGCGATGTCAACCGCCATGCCGGTCGGGCGGCTGTTCGGGAATTGCTCGAAATGGCCGCGCACCGCCGCCTGCGGATTTTCGATCGCGTAGCGCAGCCCCTGCGCGACGCCGCCCAACACGCCGGCCAGCATCTGCGGGTCTTTCTGGATCGTCTCGTCGCGAGTGAAAAAAGCCTGCACGAACGAGTATTCGGACAATGCGGGGTCCTGGTCGAACTTGCGCAGTTTCAGCCCGAGCACCGTCTCCAGGAAGGCGTAGTGTCCGTGCCACTCGCCGAGAATGTCGATCTGGCCGGACTGGAGCGCATACACCGCCGGCGCGCCGGTGCCGACCGGGATGACGCTGGCAAGATCGGTCAGCGCCATCTTGTGGGTCTGCAGCAGCACTTTTTCCCACAGATAGATCGACCCGGTCATCGTCTGCAAACCCATCCGCTTGCCGCGAAATTCCTCGATGCTCTTGATCGGGCTGTCGGCGGCGACGGCGGGATAGTTGTGGTTGCGGTCATAGGCATTGGCGATGGTGCGGATCGGCACGCCGATGTCGCGCAGCTTCATCGCGTCCGGCGTGCCGGTGAACACGACGTCCAGCTGGTTGTTGGCCGGCAACTGCAACGCCGGCCCGGCGCCGTTGAAGCCGGTGACCTGAACATCCAGCCCCGCCGCCTGCCAGAATCCGCCGGTCTTGGCGGCCGATAGCCACGGCGCGGTGCTGGGGTCGATGACGGAGACACCGTAGCCCAGGCGCACCGTCCTGGTCTCGGCCCGCGCAATGTGCGGCGCGGCGAGCGCTGCGCCACCCAGCCCGGCCAGGGCATTCCGCCGTGTGATCACCCGCGCCATGTCGGTTCCCCCCGTCGTGTTGGGCCGCGCTGCCGTGCTAATTCTATTGTCCCGCGGCGTCCGGCGATTGCCAGAACGCCACGCGCCGCCCCAGCGCGCGGATCGCAGCATGGCCCGCGAGCCCGATCAACGCCAGAATAACCAGGATCGCGAACACGCCGGGCGTATCCAACTGGAACTGCAACTGCATGATCGCGTAGCCAAGACCGGAGGCCGCACCGACGAACTCGCCGACGATCGCGCCCAGCAGCGCGAACACGAACGCCACGTCCAGCCCGGCGATGATGAACGGCGTGGCCGCCGGCAGCTTTAGGTACCACAGCGCCTGCAAACGGCTGGCGCGCAGGCTGCGGAACAGCTGGTTCATGTCCCGGTCGGAGGCGCGCAGCCCGACGATGGTGTTCACCAGCACCGGGAAGAACGCCACCAGCGCCGCCATCGCCACCTTCGAGGACAGGCCGAAGCCGATCCACATCAGCATCAGCGGCGCCAGCGCGATCTTGGGCAGGCTCTGCACCGCCACGATCAGCGGATAGAATACCCGCTCGACGATCCGCACCTCGACGATCAGCGCGCCGGTCAGCATGCCGCCCAGCGCCGCGATCAGGAAGCCACTCAGCATCTCGAACAGCGTGACGCCGAGGTCGTGCAGATACGAGCCCGAGGTGAAGCCGCGCACCAGCGCGCTGCCCACGTCCAGCGGCGTGGGAATGACGAAGGCCGGCACGCCCGACAGCGGCAGCAGCACCTGCCACGCCACCAGCAGCGCGGCGTAGATCGCGATCTGGCTGATTGAGGCGAACCCGCCGGCCATGCGGTCCTCGCCGCCGTCGCCCGCCGGCTGGTCGGTTCTGGTGTTCCGCATCCGCGCCATTCCTAGTGCCCGCCGCTAGCGGCTTCGCCGACGCCCAGCAGATGCTGGATGCGCGCGACGTGGGCGGTGAAGCGTGGGTCGGACATGACGGAGATGTGCCGTGGCCGGGGCAGCCCGACCTCGATCGTCTCGACGATGCGCCCGGGCCGGGCGGACATCACCAGCACCCGGTCGGCCAGGAAGATCGACTCGGCAATATCATGGGTGATCAGCACGACCGTCTTGCGGTCGGCATCCCAGATCCGCGTCAGCTCGATGTTCATCATCTGCCGCGTCAATGCATCCAGCGCGCCGAACGGCTCGTCCATCAGCAGCGTGCCGGGGGCGTGGATCAGCGCGCGGGCAATCGCCACACGCTGCTGCATCCCGCCCGACAGTTCGAACGGATAATTGTCCTCGAACCCGGTGAGGCCCACCAGCTCGAACAACTCCGCCGCGCGTCGCAGCGCCGGAGCCTGCGGCTGGCGATAGATGGTGATCGGCAGCATGACGTTCTGCAAAGCGGTGCGCCAGGGCAGCAGCACGGGCGACTGGAAGACGATGCCGACATCGCGCCGCGGGCCGCGCACCGGCTCGCCGTTCAGCATCACCTCGCCGGAGGAGGGCGTGGTCAACCCGGCCAATATCTTCAGCAGCGTCGATTTGCCGCAGCCGCTGGGCCCGACGATGGTGATGAACTCCCGCGGCGCCGCCTCCAGGTCCACCGCGCTCAGCGCGGCCAGGGTGGTGCCGTCGCGGCGGGCGAAGCTCTTGCCGACGCCGCGCAGCCCGATCGTGCAACCGGCGGCGGTTGCGGTCATGGCGCCCGTCCGGCGCGCTCGGCCGCCCATTGGCGCAGGATATGGCGTTGCAGCTTCGAGCCGTTGGCGGCGGTGTGGTAGGGCAGGGCGTCCACCAGATAGATGCGCTTCGGCGTCTTGAAATTCGCCAGATGGCCCAGGCAATAGGCCAGCAGCGCCGCTTCGTCCGCATCGCTGGCGGAGCGCACGCGCACGAAGGCGACGACGACCTCGCCCAGCCGGGCATCCGGTGCGCCGGTCACCGCCACGTCCTCCACCGCCGCATGGCCACGCAGATATTCCTCGACCTCCTGCGGGGCGACGTTGAAGCCGCCGACCTTCAGCATGTCCTTCAGCCGGCCGGTGTAGAACACGAAGCCATCCGCCGTCCGCACGCCCAGATCGCCGGTGTGAAACCACCCGTCGCGGAAGGCGGCGGCGGTGGCCTGCGGGTCCTGGAAATAGCCCGACATCACGGTACCGCCGCGCACCACGATCTCGCCCGGCGTGTCGTCCGCCCGGTCTTCTCCGGTCTCCGGGTCGACCACGCGGAGCGCGATGCCGGGTGCGATGCGTCCGCCCGGGCGCAGCCGAGCCTCGAACGGATCGTCCGGCGCGTTGCGCAGGATCATCGGGTTGGTCTCGGTCATGCCGTAGGGATGCACGAAGCGGTCGATCCCCAGCACCGGGCCCATCCGGCGCGCCAGCGCCTCGTCGAGCCCCGCCATGAAGGCGATGGTGGCGCGGCGAGGAACCGCCGGCGTGTTGCGCTCCTGCGCGATGCGCACCAATTCGCGGATTTGCACGTCCACGGCATGCACGGTGGTGCAGCGTTCCTGTTCGAGCAGGCTGGCCGCCTCCTCGGCGCGGAAGGTGTCCTGGAACACCAGGCAGGCGCCGACGCCGAAGGTGGAGAGCACCTTGTTGGCGCCCCCGGAAATGCCGAAGAACGGATACAGTGTCAGCACCCGGTCCTCGGCCACGAGGTCCAGCAGCGCGGCGCAGCCGAGCGAGTGCGGCAGCAGGTTCGCATGGGTCAGCGGCACGCCCTTGGGGAAGGCCGTCGTGCCGGAGGTGTAGAACAGGATCGCCGTGCTGTCCGGCGTGGCCGCGTCCGGCGGCGGCCCGGATGCCGCCAGCCTTGCGTGGCCGCGCGCCAGCAGTTCCTCGGTCGTCGCCGCCCGCGCATGCGGCTGGGTGCGTACGCCGATGATGTGGCGCAGCGCCGGCAGTTGTTCCGCAGCCTCGCCGGGCTGCCATGCCCCGGTCACCTCGGCGGCCAGCGCCGCGTAGTCGCGCCCGACATACTGGCCCATCGACACCAAAGCCGCCGCGCCGGAGTGGCGCAGCACGTAGCCGAGTTCGTGGCTACCGAAGCGGGGATTGACCGGCAGGAACACCGCGCCCATCCGCGCCACGGCGAACATATACAGGATCCATTCCGGCACGCTGGACAGCAGCACCGCCACCCGCTCGCCCGGCTGGATGCCGAGGTCCATCAACCCCCATTGCAGCGCCCAGATGTCGCGCACCAGTTCGCCGTAGCTGCGGCGCACCACCGGCTCGGACGGGTTGGACTGATCGCTGGCCACGATCGCCGGGCGATCCGCCGCGCGCGCGGCCAGCAGGTCCACCAGCCCGCCGAAGGTCAGGCCCGCGCCGTCGGTCATCATGCGCGGAACCCCTTGCCCAGCAGGCCGCGGGCGATCTGGTTCTTCTGGATTTCGCTGGTGCCCTCGCCGATGCGGAAGGCGCGCACGTCGCGGTAGATCATCTCGATCGGCGATTCCGCGACATAGCCGGCGCCGCCCATGATCTGCAGCGCCTGATCGGCCACGCGACCGGCCATTTCCGTTGCCGCCAGCTTCGCCATCGACACGCTCACGCGGGAATCATCCGACCGCTCCATATCGCGCGCGGCAGCGTAGAGGAAGGCGCGCGCCTGCTCCACCGCCAGCGCCATGTCGGCCAGCATCCATTGCAGCCCCTGGAACTGGCCGATCGGCTTGCCAAAGGCGATTCGTGTTCGCGCGTGCTCCAGCGCCAGATCAAGCGCCCGCTGCGCCATACCGACGCAATGCGCGGCCACGCCGATGCGCGCGTCGTTGATGTTGCTCATCGCTACCTGGAGGCCCTGGCCGATGCCGCCCAGAAGATTCGCCGTGGGTACGAACGCGTCCTCGAACACCAGCTCGCACATGATGTAACCATGCCAGCCCATCTTCGCGTGGATGCGCCCGATGCTGAATCCGGGCGTTCCCTTCTCGACCAGGAAGGCGGTGATGGCGGACGACCCGTCGTCCTGCGGCACCCGGGCGATGACGACGATGAAATCCGCCGTGTCCGCGTTGGAAATGAAATGCTTGCTGCCGCGCAGCCGCTAGCCGCCCTCGCACGGGATCGCGCGCGTCGTCATGGCCGACACGTCCGATCCGGCCTGCGCTTCGGTCAGGGCAAAGGCCCAGTATTTGTCGGCATTCATCGCCGGCACCAGGAAACGCGCGCGCTGCGCCGCATCGCAGAACAGCAGCGCATGCGGCGGACGGCCGACTGTGTCGGACAGCGGCATGCCGACCTTGCCAAGTTGCTCGCGGATCAGCACCTGACCCAGCGGCGGCAGGCCGGGGCCGCCGGCCNNCCACCGCCCGCTTGCGCAGCGTGTCGCGCAGCTCCGGCGGCATGGCGCCGGAACGCTCGACTGCCGCCTCATGCGGCAGCAGTTCCTTTTCCACGAAACGGCGGGTCATCTCGGCGATGGAGGCCAGCTCTTCGGGAATATCGTGATGCATGGCTCAGCCTCCCGTGTCGCTGCTGAGCGGCACGCG
>PKWQ01000359.1 GCA_003133265.1 Acetobacteraceae bacterium | reverse complement strand
CCCTTCCGCATCCTGCGCGCCGCCAAGAACCGGTTCGGGGCCACCGACGAGATCGGCGTGTTCGAGATGACCGATGTCGGGCTGGCCGAGGTGCCCAATCCCTCCGCCCTGTTCCTGGCCGAGCGGCGCGGCAACATCTCCGGCAGCGCGGTGTTCGCCGGGCTGGAGGGCACGCGCCCGGTGCTGGTGGAGGTGCAGGCATTGCTGGCGCCGAATGCCGGCGGCTCGCCGCGCCGGTCGGTGATCGGCTGGGACGGCGGGCGGCTGGCGATGCTGCTGGCGGTGCTGGAGACGCGGTGCGGGCTGCGGCTGAACATGTCCGACGTCTATCTGAACGTGGCCGGCGGCCTGCGCATCAGCGAGCCGGCGGCGGATCTGGCGGTGGCGGCGGCACTTGCCTCCGCCGCCTCGGACCGGCCGACCAGTCCGGGGATGGTGTATTTCGGCGAGGTCGGCTTGTCGGGAGAGGTGCGCCAGGTGGCGCAGGCCGAGGCACGGTTGAAGGAAGCGCAGAAGCTGGGCTTCGACGCGGCGACCCTGCCCAGGCGGGTGGCGCGCGGCAACCGTCCGCTGGCGGCGCCGGACGGGCTGCGGCTGGAGGAGATCGGGCACCTGAGCGATCTGGTGGCGTGGTTCGGGCGGACCGACAGCTAAGCCGGTTCCGTGGCCGTGCGGCAACGACCGTCACGGTACTGCCGCATTGGGTTTCCCCTATGCGTGATCGCGGATGGCGCGGGACTCGCCGCGTCGGATATACGGAGCGCGTTTCCCTCTTTCCGGCGGTTCGATGACCTGGGTGGATTTTGCCGTTGTTGGCGTGCTCGCGGTCTCCGGCCTGTTCGCGCTCATGCGCGGGCTGGTGCGCGAGGTGCTGGGCATCGGCGCCTGGATCGGCGCCGGGTTCGCCGCCGTCTGGGGCGGTCCGCTGGCCCGTTTGCAGATCGCGCCCTACCTTCCGAAGGACCTCGTCGCACCGGTGGCCTTCGGCGGCGTGTTCCTCGCCGCGCTGATCGTCCTGATGATCGTCTCGGGCTGGGTCGGCGGCGTTGTCCGCGCCTCCGTCCTCGGCGGCCTCGATCGCAGCCTGGGGCTGGTATTCGGCCTTGCCCGGGGTGCGGTCCTGATCATCATCGCCTATATCGCTGGCGGATGGCTGACACCGGTGGATCACTGGCCGCAGGCGGTGCAGGACGCCAGATCGCTACCATATGTGTACCAGGGAGCGGCTTTTCTGGTGCAGACGCTGCCGAAGGATTATCGCCCGCGTCTGTCCGCTCCGCCGCCGCCACGAGAGACCACGTCGGCGGCGCTGTTGCACGCCACGCCCCAGGGCCGAGCCATCGGCAAGCCCACCGAACGGGACTAGGAGATCACCGAATGGACTGCACCACCCAGCCTCACGACGACGACAAGTTCCACGAGGAATGTGGCGTCATCGGCGTGTGGCGAGTCCCCGATGCCGCCGCCGTTACCGCGCTCGGGCTGCATGCGCTGCAACATCGCGGGCAGGAGGCGACGGGCATCGTCACCTTCGACGGCCAGCGGTTCCATTCCCATCGCGGCCTGGGGCTGGTCGGCGACAATTTCGGCGATGCCAAGGTGATCGCCTCGCTGCCCGGCACGATCGCGGTCGGGCACAACCGTTACGCCACCACCGGCGAGACCATTCTGCGCAACGTCCAGCCGCTCTATGCAGATTTCGAGTTCGGCGGCCTGGCCGTGGCGCACAACGGCAACCTGACCAACGCGCATGTGCTGCACCGCGCGCTGGTGCGTCGCGGCTGCCTGTTCCAGTCCACCACCGACAGCGAGGTGTTCGTCCATCTGATCGCCATCAGCCTGTATTCCACCGTGGTGGACCGGCTGATCGATGCGCTGAAGCAGGTGGTCGGCGCCTATTCGCTGGTGGCGCTGACCAATAACGCGCTGATGGGCGTGCGCGATCCGCTGGGCGTGCGGCCACTGATCCTGGGGCGCATCGCCGGGTCCGAGGATACCGCCGGCTGGGTGCTGGCGAGCGAGACCTGCGCGCTGGATATCGTCGGCGCCGAGTTCGTCCGCGATATCGAGCCCGGCGAGATCGTGGTGATCGACGACCAGGGCGTGCGCAGCATCAAGCCGTTCGGCCGCCATGTCGAACGCTTCTGCGTGTTCGAATACATCTATTTCGCCCGGCCGGATTCGGTGATGGAGGGCATGCCGGTCTACGACGCGCGCAAGCGCATCGGCGCGGAACTGGCGCGCGAGTCCGGCGTGGAGGCCGACGTGATCGTGCCGGTGCCGGATTCCGGCGTGCCGGCGGCGATGGGCTACGCGCAAGAGAGCGGCATCCCCTTCGAGCTGGGCATCATCCGCAATCACTATGTCGGGCGCACCTTCATCGAGCCGACCGACCATATCCGCAATCTCGGCGTGAAGCTGAAGCACTCCGCCAACCGCCCGGTGCTGGAAGGCAAGCGCGTGGTGCTGGTGGACGACTCGATCGTGCGCGGCACCACCAGCCGCAAGATCGTCGAGATGGTGCGCCAGGCCGGCGCGAAGGAGGTGCATATGCGGATCTCCTCGCCGCCGACGACCCATTCCTGCTTCTACGGCATCGACACGCCGGAGCGGAGCAAGCTGCTCGCCGCCCAGCACAACGTGGCCGAAATGGCGGAACTGATCGGCGCCGACACCCTGGCGTTCGTCTCGATCGACGGGCTGTACCGGGCGCTGGGCAAGCCCGGACGCGATCCGGCCAAGCCGCATTACTGCGACGCCTGCTTCACCGGCGAGTACCCGATCGCGCGGCCGGACCAGACCGACAACGCCGAGCGCCAGCTCAGTCTGCTGACGGAAAGCTGACCATGACCAAGCCTCTGGACGGGCAGGTGGCGCTGGTGACCGGCGCCAGCCGGGGTATTGGCGCGGCGACGGCGCTGGCGCTTGCCCGGCTGGGCGCGCATGTGGTGATCACCGCGCGTACCGTGGGCGGGCTGGAGGAGACCGACGACGCGATCCGCGCCGGGGGCGGGGCATCGACGCTGCTGCCGCTCGATCTGACCGAGACCGCCAGCGTCGACGTGATCGGCCCGAGCCTGTTCGAGCGGTTCCGCCGCCTGGATATCCTGGTGCATGCCGCCGGCGTGCTGGCCAAGCTGACCCCGGCGCCGCATATCCAGGACGCGGACTGGGCGGGCGCGGTGGCGGTGAACCTGTCCGCCGGCTTCCGGCTGATCCGCGCCACGGCGCCGCTGCTGCTGGCGGCCGAAGCCGGGCGGGCGGTGTTCGTGACCGACGCGCTGGTGCGTCAGCCCAGGGCCTATTGGGGCACCTACGGCGCCACCAAGGCCGGGCTTGAGCATCTGGTGCGCTGCTGGGCCGAGGAAACCCGGACCACGCGGCTGCGGATCAATCTGTTCGATCCCGGCGCGGTGGCGACCAAGCTGCGCGCGAGCGCCATGCCGGGCGAGGACCCGGCCACATTGCCGACCCCCGCCGACGTGGCGCCGATGCTGGCCGGGCTGTGCCTGCCGGGTGAGACGCGGCACGGTGCGGTGGTGTCGTTCACTGCAAACGCCGCCGGCGCGGGGACATAATCCGCGCCGGCGAACGTATCCCGGATCAGGCTTCCGGGGGATGCTCCAGCGCGGTGTCGTGCTGTAGCGACAGCGCGATCAGCATGGCCAGGAAGGCCACGCCGGCAACGATCAGCAGACCGACGGTGTAGCTGCCGGTCGAATCCTTGATCGAGCCCACCACATAGGGACCGGCGAAACCGGCCAGATTGCCGATCGAGTTGATGACCGCGATGCCGCCGGCGGCGGCCGCGCCCGACAGGAAGGCGGTCGGCAGCGTCCAGAATACCGGCAGCGCGGCGAAGATGCCGAAGCCGGCGATGGCCAGGGCGATCATCTTGCCGGTCGGGTCAACGAGCAGCGTGGAGGCGGCGATGCCCCCCCCGGCGATCAGCACGGCCAGTGCCAGATGTTCCTTGCGCTCGCGGATGCGGTCGGAGCGGCGGCCCCAATAGATCATCCCCAGGGTGCCGATCACGAACGGGATCGCGGTGACGAAGCCGGTGGCGGTGAAGCTCAGGCCGAAATCGCGCACGATCTGCGGCAGGAAGAAACTGAGCCCGTAATTCGCCGCGACGATGCCGAAATACACCACCGACAGCAGCAGCACGCGGGTGTTGCCGAGCGCCTCGAGCACGCCGAAATGCTTCGCCGCCTCGCGCTGGCGCCGTTCCGCGGCCAGCCGCTCGATCAGCCAGCCGCGCTCATCGGCGGCAAGCCAGTGCGCGCCGGCCGGGCCGTCGGTGAGATAGAGGAATACCGCGACCGAGAGCAGCAGCGCCGGAACCGCCTCGATGATGAACAGCCACTGCCAGCCGGCCAGACCGACCGCGCCGTCGAGGTTCAGCAACATGCCCGATACCGGGGCGCCGATGACCGAGGACAGCGGGATGGCGGCCATGAACATCGCGATGATCCGGGCCCGGTGGATCGAGGGGAACCACAGCGTCAGGTAGAAGATGATCCCCGGGAAGAAGCCGGCCTCGGCGATGCCCAGCAGCACGCGGATGACGTAGAACACCGTGGTGGTGCCGGTGCCGGTCGCGGTGGCGATCTGCGGGATGAAGGCCATCATCCCCGACATCACGCCCCAGGTGAACATGATGCGCGCGATCCATTTGCGCGCGCCGAAGCGTTCCAGGAGCAGGTTGGAGGGCACCTCGAAGACGAAATACGCCAGGAAGAACACCCCGGCGCCGAGGCCGAAGGCGGTGGAGGACAGGCCCAGCGCCTTGTTCATCGTCAGCGCGGCGAAGCCGACATTCACCCGGTCCAGATAGGCGACGAAATAACAAACGATAAGGAACGGTATCAGTCGTCGCGACACCTTCGCGATCGTGCGTTTCTCCAAGGCGTCCATGATCGTTTCCATCCCATTCTATTTTTACGAAGGCGCGGCGATTCGTATCGCAAAACCGGCGCGCACATGTAGCGTTATTGCCGCGAACGCAAGTCCGGTTTCGTTATGAGGGCTAGCGGCTCAGGCGGTCAGCCGGGCCGGGCGCAGGCGCCGGACGGTCATCTGACCGATCGCCCAGGTGAACGAGGCGGCCAGCCCGGCGAGCAGGGCGAGCGGCAGACCGAGCGGGCCGATGGCGAGATGCAGCGTCAGCAGCGCCAGCCCGAAGCCCGGCATGCCGCGGATGGTGCTGGCGATCAGCGCCGCGCAGGCCGGCCCGCCGAGGCGCCGGTAGATGATGATGCAGAGGCTGGACAGCGCGATCGGCAGCACCGCGAGCAGGCCGGTGGCCGTCGGGCCGAGCAGGCGGCTCGCCATGACCACCGAGGCGACCACCAGCCCGACCAGCATGGCGCGAACCGGCAGGTCGTACCAGCGCAGCGGCGGCGCCAGCCTGATCTGGCCCAGCCGGCGCTCGGCGTTGCGCGAGACGGCGATGGCGGGCAGCGTGACGGCGATGTTGAGCGCCGTCGCGGTGAGCGGGGTCCACGCGACGGCGTTGATCGCCAGCGCGCCAGCCAGCCAGGCCAGGATGCCCCCGCCGATCACCCGCCAGAGCGGCTGGCTGGGCGCGAGACGGACGACGGTGATCAGGAACAGCATGATCGCGGCGGTGGAGGCGTAGGAGGACAGCGCGGCGGCGGCAATGAAGCCGGCATCGTGCTCGATCGAGAGCAGGACGTAGCCGGGACCGGCGGCGATCGGCAGCGCGGAGATCAGCCCACCCCAGAACGGCCCGACCGCCTCGGCGATCACGCCGGCGGTGATGACCACCGCGGCGGTAAACGCGGCCTTGACGAGCAGTCCGATCAGGAAGGCGGAAAGCATGGTCCGGTCCTCTGCCGACGCCGGGTGGGCTCAATGCTCGGCGAACGGGTTCTTCGTTCCGCGAAATTGCAGCCGGATCGGCGTGCCGGGCAGGCCGAACGTCTCGCGCAGCGAGTTCACCAGATAGCGCTGGTAGTCCTCCGGCGTCAGCTCGGCGCGGGTGCCGAAGGCGATGAACGTCGGCGGGCGGGCCTTGGCCTGGGTGATGTAGCGCAGCTTCAGCCGCCGTCCCTGCACCAGCGGCGCCTGATGGCGGGTCAGCGCGTTCTCGAACCAGCGGTTCAGCTCGCCGGTGGGGATGCGGGTATTCCAGGTGGCGTGGACCTTGCGCACCGCCGGCAGCAGCTTGTCGATGCCGGCGCCGGTCAGCGCGGAGAAGGTGACGACGGGGATGCCCTTCATCTGCGCCAGCGAGGTCTCCAGCCGGTCGGACACCGCCTTGCGCGCGGCGTTGCGGTCGGGCACCGCGTCCCACTTGTTCAATGCGATGACGCAGGCGCGGCCCTCGCGCTCGATCAGCTTGGCGATCTGCAAATCCTGGTCGTGCAGGCCGAGCACGGCGTCGATGGTCAGCACCACCACTTCCGCCATCTTCAGCGCCTCCAGCGAGGCGCTGACCGACATTTTTTCCAGCGGCGCCTCGATCCGCGCCCGGCGGCGCAGCCCGGCGGTGTCCACCANNGGTGGATTTTCCGGCGTTCGGCCGGCCGACGATGGCGAGCTTCAGCGGCCGGTCGGGCGCGCCGTCGGTGTCTGCTTCCTGGTCGGACTCGGGCGGCAGACGGTCGGCGATCTCGCCCATCA
>PKWQ01000045.1 GCA_003133265.1 Acetobacteraceae bacterium | reverse complement strand
TCAATGGTCGCGGGCGCGAAGTACCGCGGCGAGTTCGAGGAGCGGCTGAAGGCCGTCCTGAAGGAGATCGAATCCGCCGAGGGCGAGATCGTCCTGTTCATCGACGAGATGCACACCCTGATCGGCGCCGGCAAGGCGGACGGGGCGATGGATGCGTCGAACCTGATCAAGCCGGAACTGGCGCGCGGCGCGCTGCACTGCATCGGCGCCACCACGCTGGACGAATACCGCAAGCATGTGGAGAAGGACGCCGCCCTGGCGCGGCGCTTCCAGCCGATCTTCGTCGGCGAGCCGAGCGTGGAGGACACGATCAGCATCCTGCGCGGCATCAAGGAGAAGTACGAGCTGCATCACGGCGTGCGCATCACCGACGGCGCGCTGGTCGCCGCCGCCACGCTGTCCAACCGCTACATCACCGACCGCTTCCTGCCCGACAAGGCGATCGACCTGATGGACGAGGCGGGCTCGCGCCTGCGCATGCAGGTCGACAGCAAGCCGGAGGAACTGGACGAACTCGACCGCCGGCTGATCCAGCTCAAGATCGAGCGTGAGGCGCTGAAGAAGGAGACCGACTCGGCGTCGCGCGACCGGCTGGGGAAGTTGGAAAAGGAACTGGCGGAGATCGAGGAGAAATCCAACGCCATGACGGCGGTCTGGAAGACCGAGAAGGAGGCGCTGGCCAATGCCCAGAAGCTGAAGGAGCAATTGGATCAGGCCCGCTCGGAGGCGGAAGTGGCGGAGCGAAACAGCGACTACGCCCGCGCTTCGAAGCTGAAATACGGGGTGATCCCCGAGATCGAGAAGAAACTCGCGGAGGGCGGCGACGGCAAGCTGGTGAATGAGGCGGTGGACGAACAGCAGATCGCCGGCGTCGTCTCGCGCTGGACCGGCGTGCCGGTCGAGCGGATGCTGGAGGGCGAGCGCGGCAAGCTGATGCGCATGGAGGACGAGCTGCGTAAGCGCGTCATCGGCCAGGAAGACGCGCTGAAGGCCGTTGCGCACGCCGTCCGCCGTGCCCGCGCCGGCTTGCAGGACCCCAACCGCCCGATCGGCAGCTTCCTGTTCCTCGGCCCGACCGGCGTCGGCAAGACCGAGCTGGCGAAGGCCCTAGCCGAGTTCATGTTCGGCTCAGAGGATGCGCTNNGCGTCGGCAAGACCGAGCTGGCCAAGGCGCTCGCCGAATTCCTGTTCGACGACGACCGCGCGATGGTGCGTATCGACATGAGCGAGTTCATGGAGAAGCACTCCGTCTCCCGTCTGATCGGCGCGCCGCCGGGCTATGTCGGCTATGATGAGGGCGGCATGCTGACCGAGGCGGTGCGGCGGCGTCCGTATCAGGTGATCCTGTTCGACGAGGTGGAGAAGGCGCACGAGGACGTGTTCAACGTGCTGCTCCAGGTGCTCGACGACGGGCGGCTGACCGACGGGCAGGGCCGCACGGTGAACTTCCAGAACACCATCATCGTGCTGACCAGCAATCTCGGCAGCGACGTGCTGGCGGCGCAGCCGGAAGGCGAGCCGACGACGATGGTGCAGGGTCAGGTGATGAACGCGGTGCGCGCGCATTTCCGCCCGGAGTTCCTGAACCGGCTGGACGAGATCATCCTGTTCCGCCGCCTGCAACGCGCCGACATGGCGGCGATCGTCACCATCCAGCTCAAGCGGCTGGAGGGGCTGCTGGCGGACCGCAAGATCGGGATCGAGGTCGATCGCGGCGCGCTCGATTGGCTGGCCGCCGAGGGCTACGACAGCACCTACGGCGCCCGGCCGCTGAAGCGGGTGATCCAGCGCAGCCTGCAGAACCCGCTGGCCGGGATGATCCTGGAAGGCGCGGTGAAGGACGGCGACATTGTCCACGTCTCCGCCGGCCGTGAGGGCCTGTTGATCAACGGGCGGCTGGCGGAAGCTGCCTGACGCTGCCGGGCCGGGGGGCGACCCCGGCCCGCCTTACCGCCGCACCAGAATAGCCGCCAGCACCAGCGCGCCCGCCGCTGTGAAGGATGGCACGGTAAGGCTGCCCAGGCGGTCGTACAGCATCCCGGCGAAGGCCGGCCCGACGATCTGGCCGGTGCCGAACGCGCCGGTCATCAGCGCCAGCGTCCGGTGCGGATCGCCCGCTGCCAGACCGCGCGCCCGCACCAGGCCCAGCGCCGTCAGCCCCATGAACGTGCCGCCCACCAGTATGGCGGCCAGGAACACGCCGGCGGTGCTCGGCCAGACCACGCTCGCCAGCACGCCGGCGGCCTCCACCAGGCACGCCACGGCGAAACTCGTTTGGATGCCGACCCGGTTGGCGATGCGCGCCCAGACCGCGACCGAGGGCGCCGCCGACAGGCCGAACACCACCCAGATCACCGGCTCCAGCGGCCGGATCTCCGGGGTGGTGCGCACGATGGTCACCAGAAAGGTCGCGGTGATCACATAGCCGAAACCGAACAGTCCATAGGCGCCGATCAGCCGGGGCAGGCTGCCCGCCGCCGCCGGGCGTTGCTGCCTGCCTGCTGGCCGCGCCGGCTCCGGCCGGTCCGGGATCAGCAGGACGACCGCGATCGTCGCCGCGAGCGACAGCGCGCCGCTGGTCAGCCATAGCGATTGCCAGGATTGGCCGGCCATCAGCAGCAGCGCCACCGCCAGCGCGGAGACGGCGATGCCGGAGCCGACGCCGGCGAAATGCACCGCCGACAGTCTGGGCCGTCCGGCCTCCGCCAGCCGCTCCAGCACCAGCGCGGAGGCCAGGATCAGTACCAGCGCGCTCGCCATGCCGCCGGCGAAGCGCATCGCCAGGAACGGTGCCAGGGAAGTGGTTAGTCCCATGCCCCCGGTGGTCAGCGCGCTCGCCGCCAGCGCGCCCAGCAGCCACGCGCGGCGCGGGCCGGGTAGCCAGGGCGTGGCCGCCAGCAGCGCGCCGAGCAGGTAGCCCAGGAAGTTGCTCGACGCGATCAGCCCGGCCTCGGACTTGCTCAATCCCAGCGCCTCGATCATCGGCGGCAGGATCGGGGTATAGACGAACCGCCCGATGCCGACGCCGGCCGCCATCGCGATCAGCCCGCCGAGTGCCGCCGGCAGGGCGGCGGGCGGGCGGGCGGTCGCGGGAGATGTCGCCATCAGCGTCCCGGCGGCGGCGGTTCGGTGGCGCCGGGGCCGAGCGCGCGGGTCATCAGCACGGAATCCACCCAGCGCCCGTGCTTCCAGCCGATATTCGGCAGCAGCCCGGCATGGGCGAAGCCGCAGGCGGCGTGCAGGCGGATGCTGCCCATGTTGGCGGAATCGCCGATCACCGCGACCATCAGGCATAGTCCGCCTGTTCGCAGCGCGTGATGAGCGCGGGCAGCAGCGCCCGGCCGATCCCGCCGCGCTGCCGGTCGGGAGCGACATAGACAGAGTTTTCCACCGTGAACCGGTAGGCGGGCCGGGCGCGATAGGTGCTCGCATAGGCGTAGCCGACCACCGCGCCATCCTGCTCGGCCACCAGATACGGATAGCCCTTGGCCAGGATGTCCGCCCGTCGCCGGGCCATCTCCACCGCATCCGGGGGGTCCAGCTCGAAGCTGGCCAATCCGTTCAGCACCGCGTGCTCATAAATGGCGGCGATGGCGGGAATGTCGGTAGGCGCGCAGCCGCGAACGATCAGGGACATGGCATCGGGATGTGCACCGCCGTTCCGGCACGCGCAAGACGGATCAGTGGTCGGCTTGTCCGACACGATGCCAAGGTCCATGCAAATCCTGCATGGCTCGACTGTTTGTGCCCCAGCGGCGTGGCCGTGACGCGGGGCGGGCCGGGGCTGGAGTCGAATTCCCCGCCATTTCAGTCGCTTGCAGGAAATCGTCGCGTCGCCGTGTCGGACATTCAAAGCGTTGACACGGTGGGGGGGCACGACTAGAAAGCGCCTCCCGACGCTGACCGGCTCGGTTGGCGTCTCCCGGAAACGGGCTGCTCATTGACAATTGCATAGGCTAGGAAGGGATACGTTGGCGGCGTCCTTGTAGGCTGGCTGTAACAGGCTGGTCTGGGTTTGGGTTTACTGGATTGGTTCGGATTTGGATCCGGGCTTGATTTGGTATGCTTTAGGGACGTGCTTTGATGTATCTTTGATGCGTTACAGTACGCTTTGGAGTTAAGCCTGACTGTCCTTATGGGGTAGTTGGGGTACCACGAGTTCGGGTTCTGTTCGTTTTGGCTTTCTCTGTGAGGGGGAGGCTAGGATGAACCTGAGAGTTTGATCCTGGCTCAGAGCGAACGCTGGCGGCATGCTTAACACATGCAAGTCGCACGAGGGGCAACCCTAGTGGCGGACGGGTGAGTAACGCGTAGGTATCTGTCCATGGGTGGGGGATAACAGCGGGAAACTGCTGCTAATACCGCATGACACCTGAGGGTCAAAGGCGCAAGTCGCCTATGGAGGAGCCTGCGTCCGATTAGCTAGTTGGTGAGGTAACGGCTCACCAAGGCGATGATCGGTAGCTGGTCTGAGAGGATGATCAGCCACATTGGGACTGAGACACGGCCCAGACTCCTACGGGAGGCAGCAGTGGGG
>PKWQ01000459.1:8285-8466 GCA_003133265.1 Acetobacteraceae bacterium | reverse complement strand
CAGCAGCGAGGTAGCAACGGGACGGCGGATGAAGGGGGTGGAAATGCTCATGCGTCTGTCTGTCCGCTGCCGTCCGATCTCATCAGCTGCCGGACCCGGCCGGCTTGGCCGATCCTGGCCGTTCGGCCGCGCCCTCGCTCGCCGCCACCCGCATGCCGACTTGCAGGCGGGACTGCCCGTC
>PKWQ01000459.1:0-8228 GCA_003133265.1 Acetobacteraceae bacterium | reverse complement strand
CCGTGCTGGATCGCGTGCGAGGGAACCGTCAGGGCGTTCGCGCGCGCGTCCACCAGTAGGCGGGCATTGACGAACTGCCCCGGCCACAGCTTGTTCGCTAGGTTCGGGAACAGCGCCTTCAGCTTGATCGTGCCGGTATTGGGATCGATCGCATTGTCGGGCGTGAGCAGGGTTCCCCGGTCGAGCAATGTCTTGTCGTCGCTCGCATAGGCCTGAACGGCCAGCGTGCCCGCCGCCATCGCCTCGTTGATGCGCGGCAGCGCGTCCTGCGGCAGGGTGAAGGTGGCGGCGATCGGCTGGACCTGGGTGATCGAGACGATGCCGGTGGCATCGGTCGCGTGGTNNGATCAGGTTGCCCGGATCGACCTGCCGCAGCCCGACCCGTCCCTGGATCGGCGAGGCGATATAGCAGAAACCGAGATTGAGCTTCGCCATCTCGATCGCCGCCTCATCGCCGGCGAGTGCGGCGGTGTATTGATTGACCAGCGCCAACTGGGTGTCGACCTGCTGGCGCGAGGCAAAATCCTGCCGGGCGAGCGTCGCGTAGCGCGCCTGATCGAGCTTGGCATTGGCCAGCAGCGCCTGATCCTGCGCCCTCTTGGCCTCGACCTGATCGAGTGCCGCCTTGAACGGGCGGGGGTCGATGACCGCGATCAGGTCGCCCTGCTTGACCGTTTGGCCCTCGGTCACCGGCACCTGCATCAGCGCGCCGTCCACCCGCGCGCGCACCAGCACGGCGTTGACGGCCTGAACCTGCCCGAGGCCGCGGAGATAGACCGGAAAATCCATCCGCTTGGCGTGCGCCGTGGTGACCGGCAC
Organism: Acetobacteraceae bacterium; assembly: GCA_003133265.1. Lineage (GTDB taxonomy): Bacteria > Pseudomonadota > Alphaproteobacteria > Acetobacterales > Acetobacteraceae > PALSA-911. Next base: position 7,409 of record PKWQ01000459.1, on the reverse strand, counting down.
CGCCGCCGGTGCTTGCGCGTATGCCTGCTGGCCCGCGATGCCCGCGACCATCAGCAGCGCAAGCCCCGCGCGACGCAGCGCGCCGGACCCGCCAGGCACCATCCTTAAGTCATTCATCGTCTGCAACCCGCCCAAGCAATCGGTGGCGACGCCAGATCGGCACCGCTTAGCGAACGCGCAACGTTCCATCCAGGCCTGACGTTTCAGCCGAGGTGACGAAGCCCCCAAAGACCGCATCCTGGCCGAAAAGGCCCATGATCGCCAGTCTGGAGTTGGTTATATAGTGTTACGCGGCGGGATGCCGGCCAGTGACTGTCGGTTAAGGGTCGCCGACGATGCCCAAGGCCTGGTGCATCCGGGCGGTCAGCTTTGCCCCGTCGCGCGGGGGCAGGAAGCGCGGCACCTCGGCGGGCGAGATCTTGATTACCGTGAACAGCCTCTCCCGCCGCAAGCGCGGGGAAATCGCCTCCACCTCCGCCATGGTGCGCAGCGTGCTCACGCTGGGCCAGCCACAGGCCGCCGCCACCGCCGCGAGGTCGGTGGTCAGGCCGGTGTGGCTGCGTTGCGCCCCGGTTTCGCCGAACTGGCCGTTGTCCAGCACCGCGACGGCGAAATTGTCCGGCGCCTGCGCGGCCACGGTGGCGAGCGAGCCCATGCCCATCAGCATCTCGCCATCGCCGGTGATCACCAGCACGCGCCTGGTGGGCTGGGCGATCGCCAGCCCGAGGCCGATCATCACCGCCCCGCCCATGGCGCCCCAGAGATAGAAATTCTCCGGTCGGTCGCCGGCGGCGCCAGCGTCGTAGGTGGCGGCGCCGAGGCCGGTGACGACCAGCAGATCGCCCGGATCCTTCAAAAGGGTGGCGACGACCGCGCGGCGGTCGATAGTTCCTTGGCTCATTTCACCCACACCTTCGCGCCGATCAAACGCTGGGAAAGCAACACCGCCACCGGAATGCGGCAGTCGAACGCGAGAGCCGCCGAGGCCGCGACCATCTCCACCACCTCGTCGGCACGCTCGGCGCGGCGGACATGCACGCCGGCACGCTCCAGCACGCCCTGGGTGGCGCTGCCCATCGGCACCTGCCACGGATTGAACTCGCCCCACTCGCCGCGCATTGTCACCAGCATCAGCAGCGGCATGCGGCAGTTGATCGGCAGGCTGAGCATGTTAATGCAGTTGCCGACGCCGGAGGACTGCATCAGCAGCACCGAGCGCTGCCCGCCGAGCCACGCACCAGCGGCGAGCGCGATGCCTTCCTCCTCGGTGGTCAGCACCACGGCGCGCATTTCGTTGTCCGCGTGCGCGGCATCGATCAGGTGGGCGTGGCCGGCGTCGGGCACATAGCCGAGCTGGCGGACGCCCGCGGTCTTCAGGGCGGCGTAGACGCCTTCCTGCCAAATCGGGTGTTCCATGCGATCTCCTTCGTTGGCGCGGAGACTGCCCGCGGATGCGGCGAAGGGCAATCCGGTGTCATGAATGTTCCCGCTTCCAGCCCGCTTGCACCGCGCCGAACCGGGGCTTAATCCAGCCGTCACCATAGTTTCGCCCCCCGTCGTTTCGCATCGAGAGAGCCCACATGGATCAACCGCAGCACGGCCACGATACCCATCCGGAAATCCGCGAGGAGGTGAAGAAGCTCTGCGCCAAATTCCCGGGGGAGTATTGGCGCAAGCTGGATCAGGTACGCGGCTATCCCACCGAGTTCGTCACCGCCCTGACCGAGGCGGGCTATCTCGGCGCCCTGGTGCCGGAGGAATATGGCGGCGCCGGCCTGCCGCTGTCGGCGAGCTCCGCGATCCTGGAGACGATCCATGCGGAGGGCTGCAACGGTGCCGCCTGCCACGCGCAGATGTACATCATGGGCACCATCCTGAAGCACGGATCGGAGGAGCAGAAGCGCAAATACCTGCCCAAGATCGCCACCGGCGAACTGCGCCTGCAGGCCTTCGGCGTCACCGAGCCGACCAGCGGCACCGACACCACCAGCCTGCGCACCTTCGCCAAGCGCGAGGGCGACCACTATGTCGTCAACGGCCAGAAGGTCTGGACCAGTCGCGCCGAGCATTCCGACCTGATGCTGCTGCTGGCGCGCACCACGCCGCGCGATCAGATCAAGCGCAAGACCGAGGGGCTTTCGACCTTCATCGTCGACATGAAGGCCGCGTTGGGCAACGGCCTGACCATCCGGCCGATTCGCACGATGATGAACCACAACTCCACCGAGGTGTTCTTCGACAACATGATCGTCCCCGCCGAGAATCTGGTCGGCGAGGAGGGCAAGGGGTTCCGCTACATCCTGGACGGGATGAACGCCGAACGGCTGCTGATTGCCTCGGAATGCATCGGCGATGCCAAATGGTTTACTGCGAAATCCGTGGCTTACGCGAACGACCGCAAGGTGTTCGGCCGGCCGATCGGGCAGAACCAGGGCGTCCAGTTCCCCATCGCGCGGGCCTACGCGCAGATGCGTGCCGCCGAGCTGCTGGTCCGCGAGGGCTGCCGGAAATTCGACGCCGGCGAGCATTGCGGCGAGGAAGCCAACATGGCGAAGATGCTCGCCGCCGAGGCGTCCTGGGAGGCGGGCGAGGCCTGCATCCAGACGCACGGCGGCTTCGGTTTCGCAGAAGAGTATGATGTTGAAAGAAAATTCCGCGAAACCCGGCTGTACCAGGTGGCGCCGATCAGCACCAACCTGATTCTGTCCTATGTCGCCGAGCACGTGCTCGGCCTGCCGCGGAGCTACTGATGAGCGGCAGCGCAGCGCGAGCGGGGCAATAACATGCAGTATCCGTTGGAAGGCCTGCTCGTCGTCTCGCTGGAGCAGGCGGTCGCCGCGCCTTATTGCAGTTCCCGCCTCGCCGACGCCGGCGCCCGCGTCATCAAGATCGAGCGGCCGGAGGGCGACTTTGCCCGCTTCTACGACACGGCGGCGAAGGGGCTGTCCAGCTATTTCGTCTGGCTGAATCGCGGCAAGCAGAGCCTGGTCGCCGACATCAAGAACCCGGACGACTCGGCGCTGCTGCACCGGATTCTCGCCAAGGCGGATGTTTTCATCCAGAATTTGGCGCCCGGCGCCGCCGCCCGGTCCGGTTTTGGTTCGGAGGAACTGCGGGCGAAATATCCCCGCCTGATCACCCTCGACATCTCCGGCTACGGCGATTCCGGCGAGTACGCGACGATGAAGGCCTACGATCTGCTGGTGCAGGCGGAGTCCGGGCTGGCGATGGTGACGGGGCGGCCCGAAGGGCCTGGGCGGGTCGGGGTCTCCGCCTGCGACATCGCCTGCGGCATGGCGGCACATGCCGGCATCCTGGAGGCGCTGATCGAGCGCGGCATCACCGGCAAGGGAAAAGGTTTGAAAGTCAGCCTGTTCGACGGCATGGCTGACTGGATGAACGTGCCGCTGCTGTTCTTCGAGGGCACCGGCAAGGCGCCCCAGCGCGTCGGCCTCGCCCATCCCTCGATCTGTCCCTATGGCGCCTTCGCAACCGCGGACGGCTCGCAGGTGCTGGTGGCGATCCAGAACGAGCGTGAGTGGGCGGAGTTCTGCGCGAAATTCATGGATGAGCCGGATCTGCCCAGGCGCGAGGGGTTCCAGAGCAACGTGGTCCGCTGCGCCAACCGGGACATGGTGGACGGCTACGTGGCCGCCATGTTTGCCCGCCTGACCCGCGAGCAGGCGGCGGCGAAGCTGCGCGCGGCCAACGCGGCCTATGGCTTCGTCAACGATCTGGCGGCGTTCTCGCACCACCCGGCGCTGCGGCGGGTCACAGTGGGCACGTCCGGTGGGCCGGTGGCGCTGGCGGCCCCGCCGGTGCTGACCAGCGACGGCCTGCGCGCCTTGGGTCCGGTGCCGGCGATCGGCGAGAACTCGGCGGAGATTCGCGGCGAGTTCGCGGGCTGATAGCCACGGCGGCTGGCGGTGCTATCCGCCCAGCCGCGCGATGCGCGAGGTCATGGCGATCGGCCGGGCGCGGTAGGCATCCAGGCCGCGGCCCAGTGTGGCGCTTGCGGTCGCGGCGCCTGCGGTCTGGGCGAGTGGGATGATGTGCGCCGCTGCGCCGCGCTGCGGCGGCAGGAATCCGCCAGCGCCGGCATTCCCGGGTATGGCCTCGGTCCCGGCCAGCCGGCGTTCCTCGGTCCAGGCGGCCAGCACCTTGCGCTGATAGTCCGCGCCCAGTTCCGGCGTGGCCGAGTGGTACAGCGCCGCCGCCCTGGACCAGTCGCCGGTCTGCGTGTGCAGGTGGTTCAGCAGCGTCGCGGCGTAGGCGGCGTTGCGTTCCGGATCGAATGCCTGCTCCAGGCTGGCGAAGGCGTCCGGATGGTGCATCAGGTTCACCTGCGCGCAGCCGACATCGATCGAGCGCACGCCATGCGCTTGCAATGCCGCGACCGCCGCCATCGCCTTGGCCTTGGTGTCGTAGAATGTCCCTTGACCCTCGGCGTTCACCGCCCAGGGCCAGGGATGGAACGCGCCCGAGCGCGGATCGCGCCGCCCGCTTTCCACCCGGCCGATGGCGGCGAGCAGTTGCGGCGGCAGGTTGGCTGCCCGTTCCGCCGCCGCGATCGCCATGCGGCAGAGCAGGCCGGGCGCTGCCGGCGCGGGTGATCCCAGCGTGGGCGGCAATACCGATATGTCGGCCCACGCGGCTGGGGCGGCGAGGCAGAACACCAGCAACAAGGTCATGGTTGGGCGGCGCATGTGACCACGATAGGCACGGAAATCTTAGCAAATCGCTGCTATCGGCTGCCCTTGCCGTGCCATGTGCCGCGCCGGCGGGGATTTTCTGTAATGTTGCGTTGCAAAATAATGCTTGCGTGCGGCTGTTCGATCTCCTAATTTGTGCATCGCAGCAAGGCGGCTCTGCCGCGTTGTTTGCTTTCTTGGACGTTTCCTCCCTAAACTTGGCGGCGCTGCAAAGCGCCGCCATCTTTTTTTTCGCACGGCGGCGTCCCGGTTCCCATGGTCTCTCAGCAATGCTGCACTGCAAAAAAGTGCTTGCGTGCGGCTGCCCAATCTCCTAATTTGTGCATCGCAGCAAGGCGGCTCTGCCGCATTGCCTGCTTTCTTGGACGTTTCCTCCCTAAACTTGGCGGCGCTGCAAAGCGCCGCCATTTTTTTATCCGGCGCCTTGGGGCGGGAGCCTCAGAGCTCCAGCAGCCCGCCCGCCTGGTCCGTGAGCACGCCGATCAGGCTTGCCATGTCCCGCCGCCGCGCCGCGAATCGCGGACCGCGCTCGATCCGTGCCTCGTCCATGTAGAGCCCGCGCGAAATCTCGATCTGCAACGCATGCACGTTCTCGTGCGGGCGGCCGTAATGGCGGGTGATGAAGCCCCCGGCGTAAGGATCGTTGCGCCGTACCGAATAGCCGAGATCGGCCAGCGCGGTCTCCACCAGCCGGGTCACGCGCGGCGCGCAGGTGGTGGCGAACGCGTCGCCCAGCACGAAATCCACCGCGGCGGTGCCGTTGCGGCCGATGCCGCCATGCGCCGGCATGGAATGGCAGTCGATCAGCAGGCAGGCGCCGAACCGTGCCCGCGTCTCGGCGATCAGGGCGGTCAGGCTGTCGTGATAGGGCTGCCAGAATTCGCGCACCCGCTGCTCCGCCTCCGCGAAGGCCAGCTTGCCGCGATAGATCGATTCGCCCGAGGCGACGATGCGGGCGATGGTGCCGAGCCCGGCGCCGACGCGGGCTGAGGTGGTGTTGACCCAGGCCGGCAGGACATCCTCGAACATGCCGGGGTCGAGTTCCCACGGCTCGCGGTTCGGATCGCAGAACGCGCGCGGGAAGGTGGCGGCCAGCAGCGGCGCGCCAAGGGCGGGGGCGTCGGCGAACAATTCGTCGACGAAGCTGTCCTCGCTGCGCCGCAGCCCCAGCGTGTCGAGTCGCGCCGCGGCGACGAAGGACGGCGGATAGTCGCGCCCGGAATGCGGAGANNGATCGGTGCGGCGGGAGGGAACGGCAGGTCCATGACGTCCATTGAAGCGGCAGGTGCGCGCCGTGTCACCCCTATCCGTTGGTGTTTGGCCGTCGGGGGGTGGATTGACATGCCCGAAAGAAAAGAACAAAAAGAGAACACATAAGCCCGACCGGACCACCGACCGCACAACACACCCAGGGGAATCGCCGCATGTATGAGATCGAACTGTGCCCGCTGACGCTATGGCTGCCCGTGCTGCCGCAGGGGCTGACGCGCATGCTGTATCGAACCGTCAGCGTCGGGATCGCCGCGCTCTCTTGTGTCGGCATCGCGCTCGGTTTTGCCGGCGTGAGCGGGGATGAGGGCACGCTGTTCCAGCAGTCCGCGCAGTCCGTTGCGGTGCTGCTGGGCCTGATCGGATAGCGCCGCCGGGCCGGCGCGGTGCCGGCTGGCGATTGGCGGTGGATGGGGGTTGCGCCGCGTGCCGGAAAACCCTAGGAAACCGGCCTCCGTCACCATGGACGGGCGCGTAGCTCAGCGGGAGAGCACCACCTTGACACGGTGGGGGTCACAGGTTCAATCCCTGTCGCGCCCACCATCTACACCCAGAAATTTCAATGGGTTAGATGGTGAATCAGCGGGCAAGCCCGCCTCCCGGAAAACCAGGTTGGCCGCCGCTGCGGCCAGAGCAGCTCGATCAGGGCGTCCAGTGCTGTAGTCCCCGACCGTTGCCGCGTCGGCGCGGGCAGTGCCGTGGGCAATACGCGACGCCACGACGAAGGCGGATCTGCGGGGCCGCGATGGCCCGTTTACGTCGCGGCGACATACAGGGCCCGACGACCGGCCGACAAGATCGTCCGGAGACGCATCCCTCCTATGCAACAGATTGTGACATTATCGGCGTCATCGGACGCACCGCTTGATTTGAATCAATTCCGCCGCGGAATGCTGCCGTCAACCTAGCGACGATGATCCCGCCCTGGGAATCGGATTCAGGGGTGAAAAACGCGGGGGAGGAGGGGCGCAATGAAGATGATGCCGCATATGCGCAGCAAGGTGGCGAACGCTGGCGAATCTATGTAACAATCTCAAGATTGCCATGGCTCGGATCCTGGAAGATTGATCCGGACCGAGTTTGATCTGGACAATTCGATACGTGGAATTCTTGCCTGACGGCGACGAAGACCGCCGCGTAACAGGAGAGGCGATGAGGAGACGGGCACGCCGGAACCACACACTGGCGATCGAGGGTGAAAAGACGCTGGCGGAGCTGGCGCGGATTTTCGATGCGACTTCGGACCTGCCGAGGGCGTCGATGTCGGCCATGGTCGCGTCATGAATTCTGTTTCAGGCGTCGGGGCCTCACACCGATCGGGCCGTGCCCACCCTGCGTGCGTCCCCGCAAGCAGTACATCACACATTCGACCGGCATTGACTTGGTTTATCCAGTGCCGGAAACCATCCAAACGAAGCCGACCGGCTC
>PKWQ01000323.1 GCA_003133265.1 Acetobacteraceae bacterium | reverse complement strand
TGCTGGGCAATTTCAGCTTCGGTGATTACTTCAAGGAACAGGCGATTTCCTATGCCTGGGAGCTGATCACCAAGGATTTCGCGCTGGCGAAGGACCGCCTGCTGGTCACCGTCTACAGCGAGGACGAGGACGCGGCCGCGCTGTGGCGCATGATCGCCGGCCTGCCGGAGGAGCGGATCATCCGCATCCCGACCTCGGACAATTTCTGGCGCATGGGCGATACCGGCCCCTGCGGCCCGTGCTCGGAAATCTTCTACGACCACGGCGAGCACATTCCCGGCGGCCCGCCCGGCAGCCCGGACGAGGACGGCGACCGGTTCATCGAGATCTGGAACCTGGTGTTCATGCAGTTCGAGGAAGGCCCGCCCGGCACCCGCGCGCCGCTGCCGAGGCCCTCGATCGACACCGGCATGGGGCTGGAGCGTTTCGCCGCCATCCTTCAGGGCAAGCACGACAACTACGATACCGACACGCTGCGCGCCCTGATCCTGGCCAGCGCCGACGCCACCGGGCAGGACCCGGACGGGCCGCACAAGGTCAGCCATCGCGTGGTCGCCGACCATCTGCGCAGCTCCGCCTTCCTGATGGCCGACGGCGTGCTGCCCTCCAACGAGGGCCGTGGCTACGTGCTGCGCCGGATCATGCGCCGCGCCATGCGCCACGCCCACATGATGGGCGCGCGCGATCCGCTGCTGTTCCGTCTGGTTCCCGCGCTGACGCGCCAGATGGGTGCCGCCTATCCCGAACTGGCGCGCGCCGAGAAGTTGGTGATGGAGACGCTGGAGCTGGAGGAAACCCGCTTCGCGCAAATGCTGGAGCGCGGCCTGCACCTGCTGGCCGAGGAGACCGGCAGGCTCGGCCAGCAGGAAGCGCTGCCCGGTGCGGTGGCGTTCCGGCTGTACGACACGTTCGGCTTCCCGCTCGATCTGACCCAGGACGCGCTACGCGAGCAGGGGCGCACGGTCGATCTGGCCGGCTTCGAGACGGCGATGGCCGAGCAGCGCACCCGTGCCCGCGCCGCCTGGGCCGGTACCGGCGATGCCGCCACCGAGCGCGTGTGGTTCGAGATCAAGGAGCAGGTCGGCGCCAGCGAGTTCCTCGGCTACTCCACCGAAGCCGCCGAGGGCGAAATTCGCGCCATCGTCGCGGGCGGTGCCGCCGCGACGTCGGCCGGCATCGGCAGCGAGGTCGCGGTGGTGCTGAACCAGACTCCGTTCTATGGCGAAAGCGGCGGTCAGGTGGGCGACACCGGGACCATCACCGGCGCGGACGGGCTGCACATCACCATCACCGACACGCAGAAGAAGCTCGGCGATCTGGTCGTCCATCTCGGCCATGTCGCTGCCGGGACGGCGAAGGTCGGCGTGCCGGTGGTTGCGACCGTCGATCATGCCCGCCGCAGCGCGATCCGCGCGCACCATTCGGCGACGCATCTGCTGCACGAGGCGATGCATCGCAAGCTCGGCGAGCACGTCAACCAGAAGGGCAGCCTGAACGCGCCCGACCGGCTGCGCTTCGACGTCAGCCAGCCGCGCCCGGTCACGTCGGAGGAACTCGCCTGGATCGAGGCCGAGGTGAACGCGCGCATCCGCGAGAACTCGGAAGTGACGACCCGGCTGATGACGCCGGAGGCCGCCGTGGCCGAGGGCGCGATGGCGCTGTTCGGCGAGAAATACGGCGACGAGGTGCGCGTGGTCTCCATGGGCGTGGGCGAGGACAGCCGTCCGGCCTGGTCGGTCGAGCTGTGCGGCGGCACGCATGTGCGCCGCACCGGCGATATCGGCCTGTTCAAGATCGTCTCCGAGAGCGCGGTTGCCGCCGGCGTGCGCCGCATCGAGGCCGTCACCGGCGAGGCCGCCCTGGCGCTGATCGCCGAGAACGACCGCCGCCTGATCGAGACCGCCGTGGCGCTGAAGGCGAGCCCCGCCGAGGTGCCCGACCGCGTCGCCGCCCTGCTGGAGGACCGGCGCAAGCTGGAGCGTCAGGTGGTGGAGTTGCAGAAGAAGCTCGCCACCGGCGGCACGGCGGCGGAGATCGAGGAAATCGGCGGTGTGAAGCTGGCCGCGCGCAATCTGGGCGATGTGCCCGCCCGCGACCTGAAAGGTCTGGCGGACGCGATCGGCAAGCAGATCGGCAGCGGCGTGGTGGCGCTGGTCTCCAGCGCCGAGGGCAAGGCGAGCATCGTCGTCGGCGTCTCGGCCGATCTGGCCGGGCGGTTCAACGCGGTGGAACTGGTGCGTGCCGCGAGCGTCGCCGTCGGCGGCAAGGGCGGTGGCGGCAGGCCGGACATGGCGCAGGCCGGCGGCCCGGACGGCGACAAGGTGGACGCCGCGCTGGCGGCGGTGCGGGCTGCTTTGATCTGAATCATGGATCGGGCGGCGCCGGCCCCGGTAGCATTTCCGGCGAACGATCAGGGTAGTGAAGCCCGTGCAGCGGGCGAGCGCTATCTCCGACGCACCCGGCGCGATCGCCCGTGTGTTCGGCTGGATCAAGGCCCGCACCGGGTTCGGCGGGAATCCGGGCGGCTTTTCCGCCGACGGGATCGGCCGGCTGGCGGACGACATCGGCGTGTCGCAAATCGATCTACGACAAGTCGCGCGGCATCCGGCCGACAATTCGGAGCTGACGCAACGGATGTTGCGGGCGCAGGGGCTGGACATGGCGGCGCTCGAACGGTCCGACCCCGGGGTTCAGCGCGACATCGAGGCGACCTGCACCCGCTGCAACCAGACACGACGCTGCCGCCAGGACCTGGCTGGCGGCAACGCGGGGGCACAGTGCCGCGACTACTGCCCGAACGCCGGCACTTTCGCCGAACTGACCGAGGCTACGGCGTGCTTCACGCCACGCCGTAGCGCTTGAACCACGCCAGCGTCCGCTTCCACCCGTCCTCGGCGGCGTCCTTGTTGTAGCTCGGCCGGTAGTCGGCATGGAAAGCGTGCCCCGCATCCGGGTAGATCACGATCTCCACGGTCTTCTTCGCCGCCTTGGCGCGGGCTTCGGCCTGACGGACCAGTTCGACTGGGATGCTTGGGTCCTTGCCGCCATAGAGTCCGAGCAGCGGACACTTGATCTGATCCGCGAATTCGATCGCCGGCTTCGGCTGGATCTCGCTCGGCTGTCCGCCCAGCGGGCCATACCAGGCCGCGGCAGCCTTCAGCTTCGGGTTGTGCGCGGCATACATCCAGGTGGCGCGCCCGCCACGGCAGAAACCCACCACCGCCAGCTTCGTCGCGCTGCCGTGATTCTTCGCCGCCCATGCGGCGGCCGCGTCCAGGTCGCTCATCACCTCCGCATCCGGCGTCTTGGAGATCACCTCGCGCATGATCTGCCCAACGTCGGTCATCTTCGACAGATCGCCCTGGCGCGCATACAGTTCCGGTGCGACCGCGAGATAGCCGAGCTTGGCGAAGCGGCGGCAGATATCCTTGATGTATTCGTGGACGCCGAAGATCTCCTCGATCACCAGCACGGTCGGGAAGTGGTTGCCCTTGGCCGGCCGGGCGGAGTAGCCGGGCATCAGCCCGTCCTTGGTCGGGATCTTGATCTCGCCCGCCACCAGCCCGGTGGCATCGGTGGTGATCGCCTGCGCTTCCACCCGGGACGTTGCGAGCGTGAAGCCGCTGATGATGCTGGTCATCACGAATCCACGCCGCGCCAGCGGGTAGTTCCGCAGGCCGGCAAGCTCGTCGGTGTCGTTCATGTTGCTCTCCCTGGTTGCCGCCAACCTAACGCGTCGGCCGCGGCGAGCAACACTGGATACGAACCAGGGCGGACATGAAAAGGCCCACCTTTCGGTGGGCCTTTCCGTCATACGCGGCGGTGGCGTTTAGGCCGCCACTTTCTTCAGGCCATCGCCTTCTTCAGGTTCTCGTCCAGCTTCGCCAGGAAGTTCTGGGTGTTCAGATAGGGCGCGTCCTTGCTGATCAGCACGGACAGATCCTTGGTCATGTAGCCGCTCTCCACCGTTTCGATGCAGACGCGCTCCAGCGTCTCGGCGAAGGCGGTCACGTCCGGGGTATCGTCGAACCGGCCGCGATAGATCAGGCCACGGGTCCAGGCGAAGATCGAGGCGATCGGGTTGGTCGAGGTCTCCCGGCCCTTCTGGTGCTCGCGGTAATGGCGCGTCACCGTGCCATGCGCCGCCTCGGCTTCCACCGTCTTGCCGTCCGGGCTGAGCAGCACGGACGTCATCAGCCCGAGCGAGCCGAAGCCCTGTGCCACGGTGTCGCTCTGCACGTCGCCGTCGTAGTTCTTGCAGGCCCAGACATAGCCGCCGTTCCATTTCAGGACGCAGGCCACCATGTCGTCGATCAGCCGGTGCTCGTAGGTCAGGCCCTTGGCGTCGAAAATGGTCTTGAACTCGGTCTGGTAAATCTCCTCGAAGATGTCCTTGAAGAAGCCGTCATAGCCCTTCAGGATCGTGTTCTTGCTGGAGAAATACAGCGGCCAGCCGCGCATCAGCGCATAATTGAACGAAGCGCGCGCGAAACCCTCGATCGAGATGCGGGTGTTGTGCATGGCCATCGTCACGCCGCCGTCCTTGCCGAAGGTATGCACCTCCAGCGTCTGTATCGGGCCGCCGTCGGCCGGCTGGAACGACAATGTGGCCTTGCCCGCGCCGGGGATCTTCATTTCGGTGGCGAGGTAGACGTCGCCATACGCATGGCGGCCGATGACGATCGGCTGCGTCCAGTGCGGCACCAGGCGCGGCACGTTCTTGCAGATGATCGGCTCGCGGAAGATCGTGCCGTCCAGGATGTTGCGCAGCGTGCCGTTCGGGCTGCGGTACATGCGCTTCAGGCCGAATTCGGCGACCCGCGCCTCATCCGGGGTGATGGTGGCGCATTTCACGCCGACGCCGTACTTGGCGATGGCATGCGCGGCGTCGACCGTCACCTGGTCGTCGGTCTGGTCGCGATGTTCGATCCCGAGATCGTAATATTTCAGGTCGATATCGAGATAGGGCAGGATCAACTTCTCCTTGATGAAACCCCAGATAATGCGGGTCATCTCGTCCCCATCCAGTTCCACGACCGGGGTCTTCACCTTGATTTTGGCCATTCTATCCTCTCGCACGCGCTCATGCCGGTCCAACGGGGCCGGCCTCTTGAAAAATCGGCGGACCTTCGCACCGGCACGCGTCCGGGGCAAGGCATGCTATCGTCGGATATCGAGAGCGGACGGCGGATCGGGTATGCTACATCATGGGCTAGCATTGCGGGTTGACGTGCGAGAGGCAGGATCGTGACAGGTATGCGGGGGATCGGTCCTCGGTGAAGGAAGCTCCAGGCCGGCATCGGCTCTGGCAGGTCGCTGTCGTGGCGGCCGGCTTGGCACTGATCGTGTTGACCTGGGTCGGCACCTACGACGCCATGCGCATCGAGCACGCGGAAGCGCAGGCCCAGGTTCAGGCCGAGCTTGCCAATGAGGGCTGGTCTTCGAAATGCAATTGAACGGCCAGTTGCGGATAATCGACCAGACGTTGGGCGCCCTGGAGCGGGAGTGGGTGCGCAACCCCGGAAGTGTCAGTCTGGACGGCTGGGGGGGGCAGGCGCTGATCTCCGCCGATCTTGCGCGATACATCTATATTACCGACGCGCATGGCATCATCCGGCTCAGCACCCGCCCGGATTTGATCGGGGCCGATGTCTCCGAACGGGACTATTTCCGCAACCGGGCGGCGCTGCCGGCCAATGACGGGCGCACGCTGATCGGCCCCGCCGTGCATGGGGCGATCAGCAAGCTATGGCATGTGAACATGGTCCGCCGGCTGGACACGCCCGACGGACGGTTCGCCGGCATCATCACCGCCGCCTGCGACCCCAGCTTCCTGACCGGGCTCTATAACGCGATGGGCCTCGGCAGCCACGGCATGATCGGGCTGATCGGCACGCAGCTTGGTCGGATCTACGGGTTGGCCGGCCCAGGCACCGATCCACTGGGCGGCAGCATATCCGGCTCGCCGATGCATGCGGCGATGCAGGCAACTCCGGATGGAGCCTGGACCGGCCCCTCTGCGACCGATGGCGTCGAGCGTGTTCATGTCTTCCGCCATGTGGTCGGGCAGGACATGCAGGTCGTCGTCGGCATCGGCCGCGACGAGGTCATGTGGGTGTCCGACTCCTGGCAGTTCGGTGCGCGGATTTTCGCCAGCGCCATTACTCTGGCGGTGCTGGTGATGATGGGGGCTCTGCTGCGCGAGCTGCATGCCGCGCGCCTGAGGGAAAACAGCCTGAACCAGGAGCGTGCCAAGCTGGAAGCCGCCAATGCTGAACTCCTCGCCGCGAAAACTCTGGCAGACGCCAAGTCCGCGCAGTTGCAGGCAACCCTTGCCGGCATGTCCGATGGCGTCTTGATGGTCGACCGCGAGCTGCGGCTGATGGAGTGGAACCCGAATTTCTCGGATCTCACCGGTGTACCGAGGGAGATTCTGCGAGTCGGGTTGCCGATGGAGGAAGCCCTGCGCGCCCAGGCGAAGGCCGGCGAATTCGGCGACGTCGATGTGGAGACCGAGGTGACGCGGCGCATGGAGCTGCTGCGGACCAGCCACCAGACGGGCGTGACCGAGCGCGCCCGCCCCGACGGCAGGATACTGGAATTGCGCCGCAGCGCACTGCCGGACGGCGGTTTCGTTACCCTCTATTCCGATATCACCGCGCGCAAGCAGGCCGAGCAGCGTATTCAATACCTGGCGCATTTCGACGCGCTCACCGGGCTGCCGAACCGCATCCAACTGGACGACCGTGCAAAATACGCGATTAGCCTGGCGCAACGGAACCAAGGGTCGGTGGCATTGATGTTTCTCGATCTCGATCACTTCAAGCTTTTCAATGATCAGTACGGACACCTGGCGGGAGACGACTGCCTGCGCGCGGTTGCTGCTGCCGTGCGCGACGCCGTGCGCACCACGGATCGTGTTGCCCGCTACGGCGGAGAGGAAATCACCGTCATTCTTCCCGCTACCTCTTCCGCCGGCGCCAGCGCGGCAGCCGAAAAGGTGCGCTCTGCCGTCGAGGCTTTGCAGATTATTCATGAGGGCAATCCGAAATGCGGAGGCCGGGTTACTGTGAGTATCGGCGTGGCTACCGCATTCGTTCGGCAAAGTGAGGTCGCAAGCGCGATGCCGGAATCCCTGATTCACGCGGCCGACAACGCCATGTACAAAGCAAAGCGGGAAGGACGAAATCGCGTGGTGACGGCTCTGGTCGTGATTCCCCCGGCTGACTGACCTGCCACGGCCCTTTCGGCTCACGACCGCGCCCCTGAAGCAGTAAGCGCCTCAAGCAACTCCTTTGTTAGACATGGCTTCGGGAGCGGCAACTCCACAAAGTTTTCACGTGCCTGAGTCAAAGCCTCGTACTCATTCCGAACCTTGGGATCAGCCAGCAGCCTGGCCTTCATTGTTCAACGGGAACGGCTACACCGTCATCTTCCCGTTCCCCCCACCGTCATCTTATCCAGCTTGATCGTCGGCATTCCCACGCCCACCGGCACCGATTGCCCCTCTTTGCCGCAAGTGCC
>PKWQ01000433.1 GCA_003133265.1 Acetobacteraceae bacterium | reverse complement strand
TGGCGCGACGGCGGCGGGGCGCTGGAGGTGCGGGATTTCAGCCTGGATTGGGGCCCGCTCGATCTGTCCGCCAAGGCAACGCTGGCGCTGGACGACCGGTTGCAGCCGATGGGCACCGGCACGGCGCGGCTGACCGGCTTCGCCGCCACCCTGAACGCGATGGCAGATGGCGGGGTGATGCCGCAGCAGGCGGCGAGCCTGGCCACGGCGATGCTGACCCTGCTGTCGCACACGTCGGACGACGACGCCGAGCCGGAAGTGGAGGTGCCGCTGACCCTGCAAGGCCGCACCCTGTCGCTCCGGCAGATTCCGCTGACGCGGCTGCCGGCGCTGGACTGGCCGGTGCAGTGACGAGTCCGGAGAGGAGAGCGGTGGGGGCGGTATGCTTCACATGATGAAACTCGCCGTCGGCGTGCGCGACATCGCCCAGTTGGCGGGGTTGCAGGCGGCGCGGCAGCGCACCGATCCGCCGCTGCGCCATCGCACCCGCAACTTCCCCCGCCGCGCGGCCGAGGTGGTGGAAGGCGGCTCGATCTACTGGGTGATCGGCGGCGCGATGCTGGTGCGCCAGCGCATCGTCGATGTCATCCACGACACCAGGGAGGACGGCAGCGCCTGCGCCGCCCTGGTGCTCGATCCGGTGCTGGTGCCGGTGGCCGGGCGGCCGGTGAAGGCGTTCCAGGGCTGGCGCTATCTGGCCGCCGCCGACGCGCCGCCGGACATCGCCGCGATGCAGGCGGCCCAGGGCGCCGAGGCACTGCCGGCGGAGATGATCCGCGAGCTGCGGGCACTGGGGCTGCTGTAGTTTCGTCCGCGACGGAATCGGGCGACTCGGTGCGACGACCATTGATTCATCAGTCGATTACGGGCATAGTCTCGATCGTTATCTGAATACGATCACACCCCAGTCAACCCGGAGCACGAGACCGTGAGCATCTCCCGCCGCAGCCTGTTCGCCTCGCTTGGTCTGATCCTGCCGGCCGTCGCCCTGACCGCGGTTGGGGCACAGGCCGCGACCACCACCGGCGCCAAGCACCACCACCACCATGCCGCGACGCACACGGCGTCGAAGGCGCACGCGCCGAAGCACCTCGCCGCCAGCCACCACCACCACAGCAAGCCGGCGACCCCGGCCGCGAGCTGAGCCACACAGCCGAAGGTCAGCGCGCGTTCGCTTCCAGCAACGCGCGCAGACCGTTGAGCAGTTGCGCCGGGGTCGGTGGACAGCCGGGGATCTTCAGATCCACCGGCACCGCCGCCGCGATACCCCCCGCTCCGGCCTCGATGGCATAGCTGCCCTTGAACACCCCGCCATCCGTCGCGCAGTCGCCCATCGCCACCACCCATTTCGGGTCGGGCGTGGCGGTCCACGTATGCAGCAGCGCCTCGCGCAGATTGCGGGTCAGCGGCCCGGTCACCAGCAGCACGTCGGCGTGGCGCGGGCTGGCGACGAAGCGCAGGCCGAAGCGCTCCAGATCGTAGACGATGCTGTGGAGCGCGTGGATCTCCAGCTCGCAGCCGTTGCAGCTGCCGGAATTCACATGCCGGATCGACAGGCTGCGCCCGAGCCGGGTCTGCGCCGCCGCGTCGAGCTGCTCCGCCAGCGCGCGCACCGCTGCCTCGCCGAGTTTCGCGGCCGGCTCGGCGGCCGGTCCGTCGCGCAGGGTGCGGAAAACGCGACGCCAAACCATCACAGATCGACCCCCGAACAGGAACAGTTGAAGCTCTTCTCGCAGAGCGGGACGTCGGCGACGATGCTGCCCTCGACCGCCGCTTCCAGCAGCGGCCATTGCGCCCAGCTCGGGTCGCGCAGGAACGCGTTGGCGATCTGCCCGTTGTCCAGCCGCAGCCAGTGCCAGATATCGCCGCGGAATCCCTCGGCGCACCCGATCCCCTCACCGCTGCCCATCGGCAACGAGACGGTCAGCGTGCCGGCCGGCAGCGTGTCCAGCAGGACGCGCAGCAGGCGGATGCTCTCGGCGATCTCGGCCAGCCGGATGCGCAGGCGCGCATCCACATCGCCGCCTTGCAGCACGGGAACCGCGACCTCCAGGCTGCCATAGGGCGGATAGCCCGGCAGCCGGCGGGCGTCGAAGGCGCGGCCGGAGGCCCGCCCGACATAGCCGCCGGCGGCGAAGCGCTGGGCGAGGTCGGCGGCCAGGATGCCGGTGCCGACCATACGGTCGATCAGCGAGGCGTGGTTATCATAGACACGGACCAGTTCCGGCAGTTCCCGCTCCAGCGTCGCCAGGGCGGCCGCGATCGCATCAGGCCCGCCCGGCGCCAGATCGGCGACCACGCCGCCGGGCACCACCGCGTCCATCATCAGCCGGTGGCCGAAGGCGGCGGCGGCGGCGCGCCGCATCGCCTCCCGATGCCAGCCGAAGCGGGCGGGGGCGAAGGCGAAGCCGGCGGCGTTGCAGATCGCCCCGACATCGCCGAGATGGTTGGCGATCCGCTCGATCTCCGCCATCACCGCGCGCAACGTCGCGGCGCGCGGCGGCGCATCGACGCCGAGGGCTGCCTCCGTGGCGCGGGCGAAGGCGATGGCATGCGCCACCGTGCTATCGCCGGACAGCCGGGCAGCGAAGCGGGCGGCGGTGCGTGGCGTCTTGCCGCGCATCAGCGCCAGCGTGCCCTTGTGGGCATAGCCGAGCCGGACCTCCAGGCGCACCACGGTCTCGCCCTGGCAGGTGAGGCGGAAATGGCCGGGCTCGGTGATGCCGGCATAGATCGGGCCGAGCGGGATCTGATGCAGGTCCTCGCCCTCGACCGGCAGGAATTCCGGTGGTTCCGGCGCCGGGCCCATCGGGCCGGGCCGGGCCGCGAGCGGGTGGCTGTGCGGCCAGCGCCCGTGATCCAGCCAGGCCCGGTCGTCGGTGCCGCCGAGTGCGGCGTGGCCCCACAGATCGCGGATCATCCGCTCGTACCAGGCCGCGCCGGGGCGATGCGGCGACAGCGCCGGATAGCCGCCCTCGACGATGGCGGTGGAGGCGACGAGCACCGCGCCGTCAGCTTCGTCCAGGAACAGCGCGTGCGCTTCGGACGGATCGGCCCACAGCGCGACCAGCGCCAGCGCGGGCTGGCCGGCGAGCGCCTGCGTCATCGCCGTCCAGTCGGCGCGGGCGAGCACATGACGGGTCCAGGGGCGGCAGGGGATCGCGGCGCCGGCGCGGATGATGGCGGTGGCGGTGCTCATCGCGCAGCCCCGGCGATCGCGGTGAACCAGGCGACCACCGGGCCCGGCATGGCGAGGCCGAGCAGCAGCACGATGGCGAGTTGCAGCCAGACCGGCGCCAGTGCCAACGCGTCGGGTGCCAGCGTATTCGGCGGGGATCTCCGGTCCGGCGTCGGGGTGCCGAGGCAGAGCGATTGCAGCCGCATGATCAGCGCCCAGGCGCCGGCCACCAGGCCGATGCCGAGCGGGATCGAGGCAAGCGGCGCTCGGCGCAAGGTGTCGGCGACGATCAGGAACTCGCTGGCGAACAGGCCGAACGGCGGCAGCGCGGCGAGGGCGACGATGCCGGCGGCCAGCGTCAGGCCGAACATCCGGTGCGCGGCGATCAGCCCGCCGATATCGGCGAATGTCTGCCCGCCCTTGAGCCGCGCGGCGCGGCCGACGCACTGGAAGACCGAGGCATGGATCAGCGTGTGCAGCGTCATGTGCAGCACCCCGGCGAAGATCGCCGCCGGCCCGCCGAGCCCGAAGGCGAAGGCGACGACCCCGCTCTGCCCGATGGTGGAGAACGCGAAGAACCGCTTCACGTCGCGCTGTCGCCACAGGCTGAAGGCGGCGAGCAATAGCGACAGCAGACCGAGCGCCATGATCGGCGGGCCGGGATCGATCGCGGTGGCGTTCGCCGCCATGATCCCGCGCAGGCGCAGGATCACCAACAGCGCCACGTTCAGCATCGAGCCGGCGAGCACGGCGGAGGCCGGGGTGGGGCCTTCGGCGTAGGTATCCGCCATCCAGGCGTGCAGCGGCACCAGCCCGGCCGTGGTGGCGTAGCCGATCAGCAGGAAGACGAAGCCGAGGTTCAGCAGCGGGCCGTTGCAGCGCCCGGCGGCTGGAATGATGGTGCTCCAGTTCATCGCCGGCAGCCCCGGACCCACGGCGGGCAGGGCGGCGAGATACAGCAGGGCGGTGCCGAACAAGGCGAGCACGATGCCGACGCCGCAGATGATGAAGAGCTTCCAGGACGCCTCCATCGCCGCCGACGTGCGCCCCAGGCCCACCAGCAGCGCGGCGGCGATGGTCGCGGTCTCGATCGCCACCCAGGTCAGCCCGAGATTGTTCGACAGCAGCGCCAGCAGCATGCCGCCGACGAAGAGCTGGTACATCGCGTGGTACAGCCGCAACCGCCGCCGGTCGATCCGCTGCGCGGCGATCTCGGCGTTGACATAGCTCAGGCTGAACCAGGATGTGGTCATGGCGACGAACGCGGTCAGCAGCGCCAGATGCGCCGCCAGCCGGTCCACCAGCAGCAGCGGGCCGCCGGTGCCGACCAGCCAGGGCAGCCAACACGCCGCCAGGAAGCACAGGCAGGACGCCGCCACGTTGATCCAGGCGCCGACGCGCCAGGACGGCACCAAAGCCAGCACCGCAGCCGCGAGAAAGGCACAGAACGGCGCGAGACCGGCGGGAGAGAACAGCTCCAGCGCACTCATCGATGCGCCTCGCCGGCCCGGTCGAGGTGGCTGACATCGAGGCTGTCGAAGCGCTCGCGGATGCGGAAGAAGCAGACGCCGCACACGACGCAGGCGAGCAGCACCAGCACGGCGATGGACAGTTCGGCCACCAGAGGCATGCCCTCGATCCCGACGGCGGCGAGGATCAGGCCGTTTTCCAGCGACAGGAAGCCGATCACCTGGGCCAGCGCGTTGCGCCTGGCGATCATCGTCAGCATGCCCAGCAGCACGACGGACAGGGCGAAGGCAAGGCTCTCCCGCAGCGCGCCGGGCGGCACCACCAGGATCGCCAGCGCCACCAGGGCGAGGCCGAGGATGATCGAGGGAAAGATGCCGAGTGCGGTCTCGATCTCGCGGCGGATGTTCGCCCGGTCGAGGATGCGGCGCAGCGCGATCGGGATGGCGATGCCCTTGGCCGCGAGGGCGATCAGCGCGACGAGATAGAGCGGCGTTGCGCCCTGCGCCCAGCCCTGCCACGCGGCGGCGGCGGCGAGCACCAGCGATTGCAGCGCGTAGACATGGATCATCGCGGTCAGGCGCCGCTGGTACAGCAGCACGAAGGACAGCACCAGCATCGCGCCGCCCAGCAGGTGCGCCACATCGTGGGCCAGGACGCCGAAGGTGGGCGAGGCGTGCATGGTATGGCCGCTCCTGCCGGCTGTGGCCGCTCACCCGGCGTGCTGGTCTACGCCGATGTCTTCCAGATTCGCGCAGGATTATCGCATGTGCCGGTTCAGACTTCGAGGGCCGCCACACCCGGCAGGGTCTTGCCCTCCAGCCACTCCAGGAAGGCGCCGCCGGCGGTGGAGACGTAGGTCATGCGGTCGATCGCGCCCGCGTGGCGCAGTGCCGAGACGGTGTCGCCGCCGCCGGCCACGCTGCGCAGCGCGCCCGTGTCGGTGGCGTCCGCGACCGCCCGCGCCAGCGCGGTGGTGGCCGCATCGAAGGGCGGGGTCTCGAACGCGCCGAGCGGGCCGTTCCACACCAGGGTCTTCAGCGAGGGCAGGCGGGCGATCAGCGCCGCCACGGTGGCGGGGCCGACATCCAGGATCATCGCGTCGGCGGGAACCGCGGCGATCGGTACGGTCTCGGTCGGCGGGTTCGGCTTGAACTCGCGCGCCACCACGGCGTCGACGGGAAGCACGATGGTGCAGTTCGTGGTCTTGGCGCGCGCCAGGATGTCGCGCGCCATGCCGTGCATCTCCGCTTCCTGCAGCGATTTGCCGACATCGATGCCCTGCGCGGCCAGGAACGTGTTGGCCATCGCGCCGCCGATCACCAGCAGGTCCACCCGGGCGAGCAGGTTGCCGAGCAGTTCGAGCTTGGTGGAGACCTTGGCGCCGCCGACGATGGCGGCGACCGGGCGCGCGGGATTGTCGAGGGCTGCGTGCAGCGCCTCCAGTTCCGCCTGCATCAGCCGGCCGGCATAGGCGGGCAGCAGCCTCGCCACGCCCTCGGTGCTGGCGTGGGCGCGGTGCGCGGCGGAGAAGGCGTCGTTGACGAAGATGTCGGCCAGCTTCGCCAGTTCGGCGGCGAAGGCGGGGTCGTTGTTCTCCTCGCCGGGGTAAAAGCGGGTGTTCTCCAGCACCAGCACGCCGCCATCGGCGAGTGCCGCGACCGCGCGCGCCGCCGGCTCGCCGATGCAGTCATCGGCGAAGGCGACCGGGCTGCCCAGCACATGCGCCAGCGCCTCGGCCATCGGCCGCAGCGACATTTCCGGCACGCGCTTGCCTTTCGGCCGGTCGAAATGGCTGCACACGATCACCTTGGCGCCCTTGGCCGCCAATTCCCGGATGGTCGGCGACAGCCGCTCGATCCGGGTGAGGTCGGTGATCTTGCCGTCGCGGACCGGCACGTTGAGGTCGGCGCGGAGCAGCACGCGCCGCCCCGCCACATCGACGTTGTCGAGGTTGCGGAACGTCATCGTGCCCTCGCTCAGAGGCTGCCGAACAGCGCGGCGGTATCGGACATGCGGTTGGAGAAGCCCCACTCGTTGTCGTACCAGGCCATCACCCGCACCAGCGCGCCGTCCACCACGGCGGTCTGCGTCGCGTCGAAGGTGCTGGAGGCCGGGTTGTGGTTGAAGTCGATGCTGACCAGCGGGGCGGTGTTGTAATCCAGGATGCCCTTCAGCTCGCCTTCGGAAGCCGCCTTCATCGCGGCGTTGATCTCTTCCTTGGTCGGCGTCTTCGCCAGGTTCACATCCAGCGAGACCAGCGAGACGTTCGGCGTCGGGATGCGGATGGCGGTGCCGTCCAGCTTGCCCTGCAGTTCCGGCAGCACCAGGCCGACGGCCTTGGCCGCACCGGTGGAGGTGGGGATCGCCGACACGGCCGCCGCGCGGGCGCGGTGCAGATCCTTGTGCAGCGTGTCCACCGTGTTCTGGTCGCCGGTATAGGCGTGAATCGTGACCATGTAGCCGCGCAGGATGCCGTAATTCTCATGCAGCACCTTGGCCACCGGTGCCAGGCAGTTGGTGGTGCAGGAGGCGTTGGAGATCACCGTCATGTCGCGGGTCAGCGTCTTGTGGTTGACGCCGTAGACGATGGTTGCGTCCACCCCGTCGGCCGGGGCGGAGATCAGCACTTTTCGCGCGCCCGCTGTGATGAGATGCGACGCGGATTCCTTCTTGGTGAAGATGCCGGTGCATTCCAGCGCCACATCGACGCCCTGGTACGGCGCCTTGGTCGGATCGCGCTCGGCGGAGACGGTCAGCGGGCCGTAGACGCGGCCGTTATGGCGGATGGTGATGGTGTTGCCGGACACTTCCACATCGCCGGGAAAGCGGCCGTGGACGCTGTCGTACTTGAACAGATGCGCGTTCGCCTCGACGCTGCCGAGGTCGTTGATCGCCACCGGCACCACATCGGTGCGCCCGCTTTCGACGATGGCGCGCAGCACCAGCCGCCCGATGCGCCCGAACCCGTTGATCGCGACTTTCACGGCCATGTCCGTTGTCCTTTTTTCGTTTTGGTAAAGTTCAGCCGAGCCGCTTGCGGACGGCGGTGGCGATGGCATCGGAGGTGATCCCGAAATGCCGGTAGAGATCGTCGATCGGCGCCGAGGCGCCGAAGCCGTGCATGCCGATGAACACGCCATCCGGCCCCAGCCAGCGGTCCCAGCCGAAGCCGACCGCCGCCTCGATCCCGACGCGCGGGGCGGTGCCGAGCACCTGCGCGCGCCAGGCGGCGTCCTGCTGCTCGAACAGTTCCCAGCACACCAGCGACACGACGGCGACCTGGATGCCCTCGGCGGCCAGCGCGGCGCGGGCGTCCATGGCGATGGCGACCTCCGAGCCGGTGGCGATCAGCGTTGCCCGGCGCGGGCCGTCGGCCTCGGCCAGCACGTAGCCGCCACGGGCGCAGCGGTTCTCCGCGATGTCGGTGCGCTGCGCCGGCAGCGCCTGACGGGTCAGCACCAGCAGGCTCGGCCCGTCGGTGCGGCGCAGCGCCAGTTCCCAGCACTCCGCCGTCTCCAGCGTGTCGGCCGGGCGGAGCACATGCACGTTGGGCATGGCGCGCAGACTGGCGAGCTGCTCGACCGGCTGATGCGTCGGCCCGTCCTCGCCGAGGCCGATGGAGTCGTGGGTCAGCACATGGATCACCCGCTGGCGCATCAGCGCGGCGAGGCGGATGGCCGGGCGCATATAGTCGCTGAAGACGAAGAACGTGCCGATGTAGGGGATCAGCCCGCCATGCAGCGCGATGCCGTTGGCCGCCGCCGCCATGCCGTGCTCGCGGATGCCCCAATGGACGTAGCGCCCGGCGAAATTGCCTGGGGTCACGCTGGCCATGCCCTTGACCAGCGTCAGGTTGGAGCCGGTGAGGTCGGCCGAGCCGCCGATCAGCTCCGGCACCGCCGGCACCAGCGCTTCCAGAATCTTCTGGCTGGACTGGCGGGTGGCCAGCTTGGGCTTGGTTTCGGCGATCTCGGCCTTCAGCGCCGCGATCGTCTCGTGGAAATTCTCCGGCAGGCGGCCAGCGGTGACGCGTTCGAACTCGGCGCGCATCGGGTGGCGCGCCAGACGCTTCAGCCACGCGCGCCGCACCCCGGCGCCACGGCTGCCGACGGCAAGCCAGCGGGCGGCGATGTCTTCCGGCACCGTGAATGGCGGCTCGGTCCAGCCCAGCGCCGCCTTGGCGGCCTCCGCCTCTTTCGGCCCGAGCGGCGAGCCGTGCACGCCGGCGGTGCCGGCCTTGGTCGGCGCGCCGAAGCCGATGATGGTGCGGCACGCGATCAGGGTCGGCTTGGTGGCGCGCACCGAGGCAGACAGCGCGGCGGCGACCTGGGCGAAATCGTGCCCGTCGACCCGCTTGACCGCCCAGCCGGCGGCGGTGAAGCGCTTGAGCTGGTCCTCGGAGGTCGACAGCGCGGTGTCGCCGTCGATCGAGATGTGGTTGTCGTCGAACAGCACGGTCAGCTTGGACAGCCGCAGATGGCCGGCGATGCCGATCGCCTCGTGGCTGATGCCTTCCATCAGGTCGCCGTCGCCGGCGATGACCCAGGTGCGGTGATCGACCAGCGACTTGCCGAAGCGCGCCGCTAGCATCCGCTCGGCCAGCGCCATGCCGACGGCGGTGGCGAGGCCCTGGCCGAGCGGGCCGGTGGTGGTCTCGATCGCCGGGTGCTCGCCGAACTCCGGATGGCCGGCGGCGGCGGAATGGAGCTGGCGGAACCGGCGCAGCACGTCCATTTCCATGCCGACGTGCCCGGTCAGGTGCAGCAGCGCGTACAGCAGCATGGAGCCGTGGCCGGCCGAGAGCACGAACCGGTCGCGGTCGGGCCAGCGCGGATCGGCGGCGTCGAATTTCAGCACGCGGGAATACAGCGCCGTCGCGGCGTCGGCCATGCCCATGGGCATGCCGGGATGCCCGGATTTCGCGGCCTCCACGGCGTCAATGGCGAGCGCGCGGATCGCGTCGGCCATCCGCCGCTGTGGCGTCATCGGTCGGGCCAGGATCGCCGCCTGCGCGGCGAGGGCCGGATTGTCGGTCGGTAGCTCGGCGGGGCCTGCCATGGGACACTCCTTGTCGTCGGCGCTAATACGGTCCGGGCGGGCCGGCGGCAAGTCCTGGCAGGGTTGTGCGTTCGGCGGCCGAAGGTTGCCGGATCAGATCGTCCGGTTCGCCCGCGCCAGCACCGCCTCGAACAGCACCTGGCAGCCGGCGGCGGCTTCCTCGGGTTTGATGCTCTCTGCCTCATTGTGCGACAGCCCGTCCTTGCAGGGGGTGAAGATCATCGCCGTGGGCACATGCCGGGCCACATAGACCGCGTCGTGGCCGGCGCCGGAGACGATCTCGCGCGAGGAGAACCCCAGCCGGGCGCTGGCCTGGCGGACCAGATCGACGCAGGCCGGATCGAACGGCTGGGCCGGGATCTTGAACAGCTGGGTCAGTTCCAGTTGCACGCCGCAATCGCGGGCGATGAAGCCGGCCTCGCGCGGGAACTGCGCGTCCAGCCGGTCTACCTCGGCGTCCGAGGGATGGCGGAACTCGACGGAGAAGCGCACCTCGCCGGGGATGACGTTGCGGCTGTTGGGCGAGACCAGAAGCTGGCCCACCGTGCCGCGCCCGTCCTCGCCGCGCGCGCGCATCATGCGGTCCACCAGATCGATGATCCGCGCGGCGCAGACCAGCGCATCCTTGCGCGTCGATGGCGGGGTGGTGCCGGCGTGGGAATCCTGGCCGATCGTCACCGCATCATACCAGACCTGCGCCTGCGCGCCGGTGCCGATGCCGATCTCCTTGTGCTCGCGCTCCAGGATCGGGCCCTGCTCGATATGCAGTTCGAAATAGGCGTCGGCCGGGAACGGCTTGGCGGGCTCGGGGCCGCGATAGCCGATCTGGTCCAGCGCCGTCTCGACGCTGGTGCCCTCGGTGTCGGTCAGCGCATAGACCTTGTCGCGGGTATAGACGCCGGACCAGACGCCGGAGCCCATCAGCGAGTGGCCGAAGCGGCTGCCTTCCTCGTCGGTCCAGTTGATCAGCTCCACCGGCGCATCGGTGACGATGCCGAGGTCGTTCAGGCTCTGCATGACCTCCAGCCCGGCGATCACGCCGAGCGCGCCGTCGAACTTGCCGCCCGAGGGCTGGCTGTCGAGATGGCTGCCGAACAGCACCGGCAGGCGGTTCGGGTCGCGCCCGGGGCGGCGGGCGAACATGTTGCCGATCTCGTCGACGCGCACCGTCAGCCCAGCCGCCTCGCACCGGGCGCGGAAATAATTGCGGGCCTGGCGGTCGATGTCGGTCAGCGTCAGGCGCCGGACGCCGCCCTTCGGCGTGGCGCCGAATTGCGCCATGCTCATCAGGCTGTCCCAGAGCCGCTTGGCGTCGATGCGTTGGTTGGTCTGGCCGCTCATGGGAAGGCTCCTTGCTGCAAAGGCGCATCTTGCCCGCCGGGCGGCTTCCCGCAAGCCCGAATGGGGATGTGCCGGAAGATCGGTCCGGACTGGCCAGGGCAATCGCATTTCAG
>PKWQ01000231.1 GCA_003133265.1 Acetobacteraceae bacterium | reverse complement strand
GTCGCGCGCACCCCCAACACCTCGTCGCGTCCGGCGTCGAGCGCCACGACGCTCGCCCCGCGGCGCGCGGCTTCGAAGGCGTGACGGCCGAAGCCGCAACCGAGATCGAGCACGCTGGCCGAGGTCTTGCCTCGCAACAGGTTGCCGAGTTTGACCAGATCGGCGCCCTGGGCATGCGCGGTGCTGGTCAGGTAGGCCGCCGCTGCCGGGCCGAATTGCTGGTTCACTTGATTGTCGTGGGATGTCATCGCTGTCCTCCGGTTGGAAAAGCCCATGATAAGTTCTTGTTTATCCTGGTACAAGTCTATTATTTATACTGGTATATATAGTGATATCATCAAATCAAATCATCGTTTCCGCCAGAATGTCCATCTCGAACACCCCTTTGCTCGGCGAATTCATTCGCGCCCATCGCGAACGCCTCTCCCCGGCCCAAGTCGGCCTGCCGCCCGGCTTGCGGCGGCGCGCCAAAGGCTTGCGCCGCGAAGAAGTGGCGTCCCTGTGCGACATCAGCCCGACTTGGCTGACCTGGATCGAACAAGGCCGCACGCAGGCAGTGTCGGCCCGAACGCTGGCCCGGATAGCGGCAGTCTTGATGCTGACCCAGGCCGAACGCGAATACCTGTTCGGTCTAGCGGGCCTGCGCGACCCTGAACAGCCGGCGCAGTCCGGCGGCATGGCGGTGCAGGCGACCTTGGCCAAGGCGGTGGAAAGTATCCTGGCGCCCGCCTATGTGCTGGACCGGACGTGGGACGTGCTCGCCTGGAACCGGCCGGCGGGCGAACTGTTCGCCGGCTGGCTGGAGCGCGATGCCTTAGCCGGCAACCTGCTGCGTTACATGTTCCTCGACCCCGGTGCGCGCGCCCTGGTGGCGGACTGGCCCATCCGGGCGCAACGTTTGGTGGCCGAATTTCGGGCGGACGCCAGCACCGGCCTGGAACAACCCGGAACCCGCACCTTTGTGGAGGAATTGCGCGCGCAGAGCAAGGAATTCGATACGCTGTGGCGGCAGCAGGACGTGCTGGAACGCGAAGGCGGCGAGCGCGCTTTCAACCATCCGACCCGCGGCCGCGTGGTGTATCAGCAACTGACTCTGCGGGTGACCAATTCGCCGGACCTGAAATTGGTCATCCTGTTGTGAATTTTCGCGGCGGGATAACCTGCCATGACACTGATGGTGGATGAATCGTGTGTACCGTTCTCATTGTTTCGCTGTTTGCACTTCAACTGGCTGCGGCGCTCGGCACGCGCGTCATTGCGACAACGACCAATCCGGAAAACGCGCCGCGTCTGCGTGAATTGGGTGCCGGCCACGTCGTTGACACACGCGACTCCCCTGATTGGGGTGATAAGGTGCGTGCGCTCACTGGTGGGCGTGGCGTGGATAGGGTCGGAGGTCGGCGGCCCCGGCACGCTGGCGCAGTCGATCAAAGCGGTCGCCTACGGTGGTCAGATTTCATTGGTGGGAGCGCTTGCCGCCGCCGAGAGCGGTGTGGACTTCTGGTCCGTCTTCATGAGCCAGGCGAGATTGCAGCCGATCGCGACCGGCAGCCGGCGTGATCTGGAAGATCTTTGTCGGGTGATGGAAGAGCATAAGATCCGACCGGTTATCGACAGCGTGTTTTCCTTCGACGACGCGAAGGCCGGATGGAAACATTATGCCGGCCGAAAAGTCATTGGCAAGGTCGTCATCCGCCATCATCCGTCTTGAGACGCAATGCCCGCGATCGACGCGAGCCACCAGGCTTTTTGGAGAGTGAAATGTCTGCCTATGTGATTTTTATACGTGAACGCACCCTCGACCAATCCGAACTTGATCTTTACGCAAAGATGGCGGGGCCGAGTCTTGATGGCTTGACAATCAAATTCCTTGCCGCTTACGGTCACCAGGAAGTGCTCGAAGGACCGGTACCCGAGGGCGTGGCAATCGCCGAATTTCCGTCAATGGAAGAGGCCATGCAATGATACAAGAGTCCAGCGTATCAACTGGCGACGCACATCGATTCAAAGGCGCGATTTACAGAGGCATCATCGTTGAAAGCATAAGTTGATCGACGCTTAAACAGAAACGCCAATCTGTATGGATTGGCGTTTCGTTTGGAATGAGGTAGGCGTGTCGAGCAGGGATGCGTTGAGCCAGTGCCCGGCTGGAGCTTCCGGCGCTGCCGCAAGCAGCCGGATTAGGGAATCAGCAGCAGCTTGCCGGTCGTGGTGCGGCTTGCCATATCAGCGTGCGCTTGGGCGGCATTGGCCAGCGGGTAGACGCCACCGATCTTGATCGTCAGTTTGCCATCGGTAATCCAGTCGAACAGCTGCGCCGTGCGCGCACGCAGCAACTCCGGCGTGTGGATGTGGTCGAAGAAGCGGGCGTAGCCCAGTTTGATGCTCTTGGGCAGGCTCATGACGTCGAGCGGGCCTGGACCGCCTAGCACCGGCCCGTACCAGCAGAAGGTTCCCGAGCGGCGCAGCACGTCCAACGAGCCCTGAAAAGTCGTCGGTCCGGAACCGTCGTACACCACGTCCACGCCGTCACCGCCCGACAGCCGACGCGCCTCCTCGGCGAACTTGCC
>PKWQ01000298.1 GCA_003133265.1 Acetobacteraceae bacterium | reverse complement strand
GTGCCGCCAGCGCCAGCGGCAGTACCACGACGATCGCGGTCAGCGCCACCATCGCCGCCGCCGCGCCGGACCGGCGCAGCCTGAGGCGGGTCTTGAACCACTCGAACACCGGCCAGGTGGTGAACACCAGAATCCCGGCCCAAAGCAGGGAAGACACGAACGGATACAGCACCCATAGGCAGCCGATGCCGATCCCGCCCAGCAGCAACCCCATCAGCACGCGTTCGGCGATCATGCGCTCTCCATCAGGCCCGGCCCCACGAACGGCTTGTGCTGGTCAAGCCGGCTCCCCGCTAGTAGCTTCGCGCCACCTTTGCCGGGAGAAACACCATGCCACGCTTGGCCGCCAATTTGTCTATGATGTTCAACGAACTGCCGTTCCTCGACCGTTTCGCGGCCGCGCGCAAGACCGGGTTCGATGGGGTGGAGTTCCTGTTTCCCTACGAATTCCCGGCCGCCGAGCTGGCGAAACGGCTGGCCGATAACGGCCTGACCCAGGCGCTGTTCAACATGCCGCCGGGCAACTGGGCGAACGGGGAGCGCGGGCTGGCCTGCCTGCCCGGCCGAGGGCAGGAGTTCCGTGACGGCGTGAAGACCGCGCTGGACTATGCGACCAAGCTGGATTGCAAGCTGGTGCATTGCATGGCCGGCATCGTGCCGGCGGGCGTGCCGCAGGTAACGGCGGGGGCGCTGTATGCCGCCAACCTCGCCTGGGCGGGCGAGCAGGCGCTGGCGGCGGGGGTCATGCTGGCGATCGAGCCGATCAACCATCGCGACATGCCGGGCTTCTTCCTGAACACCCAGGCGCAGGGCGCGGCGATGGTGGAAGCGATCGGCCGCGACCGGGTCGGGTTGCAGTTCGACGTGTATCACTGCCAGGTCACCGAGGGCGACATCACCAAGCGGATGGAAGCCTTCCTGCCGCTGATCGTGCATATGCAGATCGCCGACGTCCCCGCCCGCAACGAGCCCGGCACCGGAGAGATCGGCTGGGAGTTCGTGCTCCGCCGGATGGACGAACTCGGCTATCGGGGCTGGGTCGGCTGCGAGTACCGGCCCAAGGCGGGCACGGTCGAGGGATTGGCCTGGCGGCAGAAGTTCGGCGTGTAATCAACGGATTCGGGAGAGAAGACTATGAAAATCGGTTTCATTGGCCTGGGCATCATGGGCCGCCCGATGGCGCTCAATCTGGTCAAGGCCGGCCATGAGGTGGCGGTGCCGGAACGCGCCAGCCTGACCGCGGAGATCCGCGCCGCCTGCGAGGTGCTGATGGACGCCGAGACCGTCGCGGCACGCTCGGACGTGGTGATCGTGATGGTGCCGGACACCCCGGACGTGGAAGCCGTGCTGTTCGGCGCCGGCGGTGTTGCCGCCGGCTTGCAGAAAGGCAGCCTGGTGATCGACATGTCCTCGATCAGTCCGGTCGCGACCAAGGAATTCGCCAAGAAGATCAATGCACTCGGTGCCGACTACCTGGACGCCCCGGTCTCCGGCGGCGAGGTGGGCGCCACCCAGGCCACACTGACCATCATGGTAGGCGGGCCGGACGCGGCGTTTGCCCGCGCGCTGCCGCTGTTCCAGGCGCTGGGCAAGAACATCACCCATATCGGCGCGGACAACGGCACCGGGCAGACCTGCAAGGTGGCCAACCAGATCATCGTCGCGCTGAACATCCAGGCCGTCGCCGAGGCGCTGGTGTTCGCGGCCCGCGCCGGTGCCGACCCGGCCAAGGTGCGCGAGGCGATCAGCGGCGGTTTCGCCGCCTCGCGGGTGCTGGAACTGCATGCGGAACGGATGATCAAGGGCACCTTCAACCCCGGTTTCCGTATCCGTCTGCATCAGAAGGACCTCAATCTGGCCCTGTCGTCGGCGCGCGAACTCGGTCTGTCGCTGCCGAACACGGCGATCGCGCAACAGGTCTTCTCCAGCGTCTCGGCGCATGGCGGCGGCGACCTCGATCATTCCGCGCTGATCACGGCGCTCGAGCGGATGGCCGGATTTTCGATCCGCGACAAGAAATAGTCCGGTACCGAGGCAATTCAGCAACGAGTCGCACCCACTGATCGGGATTGAATTTTCTGACGCTTTGCCCACAGGCTTGCCCTGGCCTCTATTCTGAGACAGATTAAGTACACGTTAATTAATCACCCGCTCAGGTTGCGGGGCCGGGGCAGAGGGTCGGAATACTATGCGCTTCACCGAGATTGGCCAACAACTGCGTGCATATCGCCTGGAATCCGGCCTCCGGGCGGAGGAGATCGCCGCGCGACTCGGCGTCTCCCGCGCAGCCCTTTACCGTTATGAAAAGGGCGAGGTGATCAAGCTGGACACCATCCAGCGGCTGGCGGAGCTGTTGAAGATCTCGCCGTTGTCGCTGCTGGGGATCGGGGTCGAGTACTACAACCGGCCGATCGGCTATTATGAGCGGCTGCGCCAGACCGAGGAAACCGCCGACCAGATCCTGCAACTGCTCGGGCCGGTCTGTTATCTGACGACCTCCGATTCCTATGACGCCGCGCTGGGCGAGGTGTTCGACGAGGCGGCCAGCCAGGCCGGAGCGGACCGGGCGGCGATGCGCAGCGTGTCCGAGCAGGTGATGGACATCCTGGCCGCACGCAAGCGGATGTATTCGATCCGCCGGCCCGGCATCATCGCCATGATCTGCGAGGGCGATATCCAGCATCTGCTGGATCAGGGCGTCGCCGCCTCCATTCCGGTGTCCGACCGGGCGCGACGGATGTGCCGGCAGGTGGCCGTCGGCGAGGTGGAACATATCGCCAGCCTGATGGAAACCGAGCCAATGGGGCTGCAATTCGGCCTGCTGACCGGCGCGACCCCGACCACCGCCTTCAAGATCCTGCGCGCGCGCGACCGGGTCAGCCTGGCGATCAACCCGTTCCGGCCCGATACGCATCCAAGCGCGCAGACCGGCGTCGCCATGATCACCAGCGCCGACGAGGCGGTAGCGGCGCACCAGCGCGTCGCGGAAGCGAACTGGCGGGACGCGATGAAGGGACCGGCCGGCGCGACACGCATCCGCCAGATGCTGGCCGCGTCGGGCCAGCGCTGATCTGAAGCACGGTTGCCTGGGGTGGGCGCGTCTCGCCGGGCGGTCTATGCTGCGCCCATGCCGCAACCTTCGCCCCTGCCCGCGCACGCGGCTGTCGAGATCGAATCCAGCCAGCGGGTATGGCAAGGACGCACCGCGCTCGATGTGATCCGCTTCCGCCATCGCCGCTTCGATGGCGCGATGTCCGGGACCAAGACCTGGGAAGTGTGGCGTCGCGGCCATGCCGTGGCGATGCTGCCATACGATCCCGATGCCGACGCGCTGGTCCTGATCGAGCAATTCCGCCTGCCCGCGCTGGCCGCCGGACTGGACCCGGTTCTGGTGGAAATCCCCGCCGGCTTCCGCGATGACGGAGAGACGGTCGAGGAGACCATCCACCGGGAATCGCGCGAGGAGATCGGGCTGGAGGCGGACCGGCTGGAACGCATCGGCGACTTCCTGCTGACCGCCGGCGGCTCCGACGAGCTATGCACCATCTTCGCCGGCCGCGTGCGGGCACCGCCAACCGGACCGGACGGCATCGTCGGGCTGGGCGGCCTCGCCTCCGAGCATGAGGATATCCGGGTACGCGTCTGGCCGGCGGCGCGGGCAATCGAGGCGGCGCTGGATGGCCAGTTGCCGAACTCCGTCGCCGCGATCGCGCTGTTGTGGTTCGCCTCCCGCCGGGAGCGGTTGCGTCAGATATGGATGGGGTCATGACCGAGCGGCTGTTTCTCGACAATTCCACGCTGGCATCCGCCACCGCGCGCGTGCTCGGCGCAGCACCCGAGGGAATCGTGCTGGACCGCACGATCTTCTATGCCCGCTCCGGCGGCCAGCCCGGCGATACCGGCGTGCTGCGCTGGGCGGGTGGGGAGACGGCAATCGCCGACACGGTGAAGGGCGAGGGCGAGGCCATCCTGCACCTGCCCGCCCCGGGCGCGACGCTGCCGCCGGTGGGCGCGGCGGTCACCGCGGAGCTCGACTGGCCGCGCCGGCACCGGCTGATGCGCATGCACACCGCGCTGCACCTGCTCTCCGCCTTGCTGCGCGGGGCGGCGGTCACTGGCGGTTCGGTCGGGCTCGACCGCTCACGGCTGGATTTCGACCTGCCGAACCCGCCGCCCAAGGAGGAGCTGGAAGCCCAACTCAATGCGCTGATCGCCGCCGATCATCCGGTCTCCTGCTTGTGGGTGGACGAGGCGGTGCTGGATGCCGATCCCCGGCTGGTACGCACCCTGTCGGTGCAGCCGCCGCGCGGGGCCGGGCGGGTGCGGCTGCTGCGCATCGGCGCCGGCGATCCGCCGGTGGACCTGCAACCCTGCGGCGGCACACATGTGTCGCGCACCGGAGAGATCGGGCCGATGCAGGTGGTGAAGATCGAGAACAAGGGCAAGCAGAACCGGCGCATCGTCATCGCGCCGGCCGAATAAAGGGGGGGCGACCGGATGGAACCGCTGGTAGGCACGGACTGGCTGGCAGCCGAACTCGGCAAGCCGGACCTGGCGGTGTTCGACGCGACAAAATACCTGCCGAACGAGAACAGGGACGGAAGCGCGGAATTCTTCACCCGCCATATTCCGGGCGCGCGCTTTTTCGACATCGACGAGATCGCCGATCAGGACACCGACCTGCCGCACATGGTCCCCACGCCGGGGCGCTTCGCCAGGCTGCTGGGCGCGCTGGGCGTGGGCAACGACACGCGCGTGGTGTTCTACGATCAGAAAGGTCTTTCCTCCGCCGCGCGCGGCTGGTGGATGATGGGCCTGTTCGGCCACGACCGCGCCGCCGTGCTGGATGGCGGCCTGCCGAAATGGCTGAAGGAAGGCCGCGCCACCGAGGCCGGCGCCCCTGCCCCGGCCACGCCGCGCGCATTCCGCCCGGATTTCCGCGCCGCACGCCTGCGCGGCATCGGCGATGTGCTGGCCAACGTGACCAGCGCACGCGAGCTGGTGCTGGACGCCCGCGCCGCCGGCCGTTTCGCCGGGACCGCGCCGGAACCGCGCGCGGGCATGCGCGGCGGGCATATCCCGGGCTCGGCCAACGTCCCCTACACCGACCTGCTGAACCAGGATCAGACGTTCGCCGAACCGACGGCGCTGCGCGCGCGCTTCGCCGCCGCCGGCGTGAACGGCACCCGTCCGGTGGTCACCAGTTGCGGCACCGGTGTCACCGCGACCATCCTGACGCTCGGCCTGCGTCTCGCCGGCCTGCCCGACGGTGCCGTCTATGACGGTTCCTGGACCGAATGGGGCGGACGCCCGGACACGCCTGTTGTTGCGACGACCCCGGTGGAGACCTGATACCGATGACCGACACGCCGAAGAAGTACAGCTTCCGCACCCGCCTCTCGCACGCCGGCCGCGCCGGAACCCATGTCCATGGCTTCGTCAACCCGCCGCTGGTGCGCGGTTCCACCGTGCTCTACCCCTCGGTCAAGGCGCGGCGCGAACTCGGCGCGAAGCGGCTGCAACAGGAACTGATCTACGGCATCATGGGCAGCCAGACGCATTTCGCGCTGGAAGACATGATCGCCGAGATCGAGGGCGGCACGCGCTGCCAGATCGTCTCCTCCGGCCTCGCCGCCGTGACCACGCCGCTGCTGGCCTATCTGGGCCAGGGCGATCACTGCCTGATGCCGGACAGCGTCTATGGCCCGGCACGCGGCTTCGCCACCGCCACATTGCCGCGCTTCGGGATCGAGACCAGCTTCTACGACCCGAACCTCGACGAGGCCGGCATCGCCGCGCTGATCCGGCCCAACACCCGCGTGGTCTATACCGAGAGCCCCGGCAGCCATACGTTCGAGGTGCAGGACATCCCCGCCATCGCCCGCGCGGCGCATGCGCGTGGGGCGAAGGTGCTGATGGACAACACCTGGGGCATCCATTTCTTCCAGCCGTTCCAGCACGGCGTCGATGTCTCCATCCAGGCATTGACCAAGTATCCCGGCGGACATTCCGACCTGCTGCTGGGCAGCATCACCACCAATTCCGACGCGGATTGGGAAAAGGTGCGCTCCACCACGCTGGCGCTCGGCCAGTATGCCAGCCCGGACGATTGCTGGCTGACGCTGCGCGGCCTGCGCACGATGGGCGTGCGGCTGAAGGAGCAGATGGAGAGCGGCATCCAGGTTGCCTATTGGCTGCAAAAGCAGCCCGAAGTGGCGCGGGTGCTGCACCCGGCACTGCCCGGCGCGCCCGGGCACGCCATCTGGAAGCGCGACTTTTCCGGCGCCTGCTCGCTGTTCGGGGTGGAGTTCAAACCCGAATTCACCGCCGAGGCGAGCCAGGCGATGGTCGAAGCCCTGGAACTGTTCGGCATCGGCGCGTCCTGGGGCGGCTATGAGAGCCTGGCGCTGCCCACCACCGGCTTCCTGACCCGCACGGCGGGAACCGGCGTGTTCGCCGGCCCGGTGGTGCGCCTGCATATCGGCCTGGAAGACCCCACCGACCTGATCGCCGACCTGGATCAGGCGCTTGCCGTTCTCCGCACACACGGGAAGTGACCGCCGGCCGCTTGCGTCGCCGTCGCGGCATCGTAAGCTGCCCTGTCCCGATCCAACCGAAATCCGAAGAGATGGCCTTGTCCAAGTTTCCGATCACCAAGAACGCCAACCCGAAGCAGCCCCCGGCCGACGAGACACTGAGCTTCGGCAAGGTGTTCACCGACCACATGTTCCTGATGAACTACGATGCGGGCCAGGGCTGGCACGACCCCAGGATCGTGCCGTACGGGCCGTTCACGCTCGATCCGGCGACCTGCGTGCTGCATTACGGGCAGGCGATCTTCGACGGGCTGAAGGCATTCCGCGGCCCGGACGGCCAGATCCGCATCTTCCGCGGCGCCGACCATTCCGCCCGGCTGAACCGCTCCGCCGGCTATCTGTGCATCCCGCAACTGGACCCCGAAGTGGTCGAGGCGTCGATCCGCGCCCTGGTGGGGGTCGATCAGCACTGGGTGCCGTCGCTGGCGGGCACCTCGCTGTATATCCGCCCCACGGTGATCGCCACCGAGACCTTCCTCGGCGTGCATCCGTCGGCGAGCTATCTGTATTACGTGATCCTCGGCCCGGTCGGCGCCTATTACCCGGAAGGCATCAACCCGGTGCGCATCCTGGTCAGCGAGCAGCACGTGCGCGCGGTCAAGGGCGGGCTGGGCGCGGCCAAGACCGCCGCCAACTACGCCGCCAGCCTGTATGGCGCGGAAGCGGCAAACAAGCAGGGCTACACCCAGGTGCTGTGGCTGGACGGCGTGCATCACCGCTACCTCGACGAGGTCGGCACGATGAACATCATGCTGCGCATCGGCGACGAGGTGATCACCCCCGCCCTGAACGGCGCCATCCTGGCCGGCATCACCCGCGATTCGGCGCTGCGCCTGCTGCGCGACTGGGGCCTGCGGGTTTCCGAGCGCGAGATCGGCATCGACGAGGTGATCGCGGCGGCCAAGGACGGCACGTTGAAGGAGATGTGGGGCACCGGCACCGCCGCCGTCGTCTCGCCGGTGGGCGAGCTCGGCTACCAGGGCCAGCGCCATGTGATCAACGGCGGGCGGATCGGCGAGATGACGCAACGGCTGTACGATGCCATCGTCGGCGTCCAGTACGGCACCGGACCGGACCCGCACGGCTGGGCGCGGACGATCGGCGACTAGCAGGCAACCCGCCTGCATCATCGTCCCCTGGGACCGACAATGACGACGGTCAATGTTTATGCCGATTGGTATGATATCGCAACAAACAGGCCGCGATTGCACGCTGCCGCTCAAGCGGTT
>PKWQ01000448.1 GCA_003133265.1 Acetobacteraceae bacterium | reverse complement strand
TTGGCTGGCCCTGTAACACCGTATCGGCGGCAGGGATACCCCTCCCTGCTGCCATCCTTTCACTGCCGAGGTCGTACGCCATGCTGAAAATAAACAACGCCGAAGTCATCTACAACCGCGTAATCCTGGTGCTGAAGGGGCTGACCCTGGAGGTTCCCCAGGGGAAGATCGTCGCCCTTTTGGGGGCGAACGGCGCCGGCAAGAGCACCACCCTGCACGCGGTCTCCGGCCTGATCGCCAAGCGCGGCGGAACGGTCCGGTTCGCCGGCCAGGACATCACCAATGCCACGCCGCGCGACATCGTCCGTGCCGGCCTGGTGCAGGTGCTGGAGGGCCATCGCATTTTCCATCCTCTGACCGTCGAGGACAATCTGCTGATCGGCACCTACGCCCGCGCGCGACGCGGCGATCGCTCCAAGCTGGAGGCGATGTATGCGTTGTTTCCCGAACTGGCCGAACGCCGCCAGCAGCCGGCGTCGCGCCTGTCCGGCGGCCAGCAGCAGATCCTCGCCGTTGCCCAGGGCATCATCGCCGAGCCGCGCCTGTTGATGCTGGACGAACCGTCCGGCGGGCTGGCGCCGCTGGTGATCGATCGTATTCTCGATGTCGCCGGTTCGCTCGCCCGCGACGGCGTGGCGATCCTGCTGGTGGAGCAGTTGGTCGAGAAGGCGCTGGCGCACGCCGATCGTTGCTATCTGATGGCGACCGGACGCATCGTCCACGAGGGGCTGGCGAAAGAACTCGCCGGCAGCGACATCCTGCACAGTGCCTATCTCGGCGGCGGATAGGGGCCGTCCGGCTATCCCAAACCGATACCCAAGTGCCGGAACGCTGTCCTTGCGGCACGAAATGCAATTCTGGCGTCGCGCGCCGACACGCGTTACACTCCGTGACAATAAAGCGGGAGGAACAAGAATGTCCGTCGCGATGACCGAGGGCCGAGCCCTCGAAGCAGCCACGATGCGCCGGGTTTCCTGGCGCCTGATGCCGTTCCTGTTGGTAGCCTATCTGCTTTGCTACATCGACCGGGTGAATGTCGGCTTTGCCTCGCTGCAGATGAACAAGGCGGTCGGCATCGATCCGAAAACCTACGGGCTTGGCGCCGGGATCTTCTTCATTGGCTACTTCATTCTGGAAGTGCCCAGCAATCTGGCGCTGCAGCGGTTCGGCGCGCGCACCTGGATCGCGCGCATCATGATCACCTGGGGCATCATCTCCGCCGCGTTCGCGCTGATCGGCGGACCGATCGCCTTTCTGGTGCTGCGCTTTCTGCTTGGCGCGGCGGAGGCGGGGTTCTTTCCCGGCGTGATCCTGTTTCTGACCTATTGGTACCCGGCGGTGTATCGCGCCAAGATCGTCGGCATCTTCATGGTCGCGATTCCCTTGGCGGGACTCATCGGCTCACCGATCTCCGGCGCCGTCCTGGGCATGAGCGGGGTGCTCGGCCTCGGTGGCTGGCAATGGATATTCCTGCTGGAGGCGGCGCCGACCTTGCTGCTGGGGCTGGTGGCCTATTTCTGGCTGACCGATCGTCCCGAGCATGCCTCCTGGCTGGCGCCGGAGCAGCGGCAATGGCTGATCCGCACGCTGGAGGTCGAGCGTCGCCGGGCCCCGCGGATCTCCCATCCGTCCGTCTGGAAGGTGATGTCGAACAAATACGTGCTGATCATGGCACTGGTTTACTCGGGTGCGGCTGGGGCCTCCACCGCGCTCGCGCTATGGATGCCGCAGCTGGTCAAGTCGTTTGGGCTGAGCAATTTCAACACGGGTCTGGTGAACGCCGTGCCGTTCGGTATCGCCGCCGTCTGGATGATTCTGTGGGGGCGTAATTCGGACCGCACCGGAGAGCGCGTGTGGCACAACGCCTTGCCGCTGGGCTGGATGGTGCTGGCGATGCTGGCGACGTTCTGGGCGATAGGGCAGCTATGGCTGATGATCCCGCTGCTGACGCTGATCGCCGCGGGCACCTATGCCAGCAAAGGTCCGTTCTGGGCGTTGTCGTCGGAGTGGCTTGGTACCGCGTCCGCCGCCGCGGGTCTGGCGCAGATCAACGCGCTGGGTAATCTGGCCGGTTTCGTCTTCAACTACCTGATCGGCTGGATCCAGGCCGAGACCGGCAGCTTCCCGCTGGCGATCATGCCGATCGCCGCCGTGGCGGCTGTTGGTACGATCAGCGTGCTGGTGATCGGCCGCAGACAGCCGCGCACGGTCGCGGTGAGCCCCTGAACCGGAGGCGGTCTCGGTAACCCGTTCGGCCGGCGATGTCGCATTAGGCTTTTGGGTTGGAAGCCTGTAGCTTTGATGCAGCGCGCAGATTGCTATAGGATTTTCAGCGGAAAATGATTGTGGCGCCGCCCGGTAGGGTAACGAGCGTCTCTTGGGGTAAGGGAATACGGCTGTGATAGCCTGCGGAAAATGCTGAATTATCTCGCGCGCCGATTGGTGCTCGCGCTGATTACCTGTGCGGCGATCTCGGTTTTGACCTTCGTCATCATCCGCCTGCCGCCCGGCGATTTCGTCGACGCCTACATCGCCAACCTCGCCTCCAACGGCAGCATGGTCTCGGCCGAGCAGGCGGTGGCGATGCGGCACGAATACGGGCTGGATCGGCCGGTGGTGGTGCAATACGCGCTATGGATGGGCCGCGTGGTGCGCGGCGATTTCGGCGTCTCCATGATGTGGCGCCGGCCGGTCACCGAGGTGATCGGCGACCGGCTCTGGCTGACCATGGCCATTTCCGTCTCCGCGCTGTTTCTGACCTGGACCATCGCACTGCCGATCGGCATCTATTCGGCCGTCCGGCAATATTCCATCGGCGACTACATCGCGACCCTGCTGGGCTTCATGGGGCTGGCGATCCCGAATTTCCTGCTGGCGCTGATCCTGATGTATGCCGGATTCCGCTATCTGGGCCTGAGCGTCGGCGGATTGTTCTCTTCTGACTACGCGCAGGAAGCCTGGAGCCTGGCCAAGTTCTGGGATCTGATGAAACATATTCCGCTTCCCGCCTGCGTGCTGGCGCTGGCCGGCACCGCGCAGCTGATCCGCATCATGCGCGCCAACCTGCTGGACGAGTTGCGCAAGCCCTACGTGGTGTCCGCCCGCGCCAAGGGCCTGAGCGAACTGCATGTGGTGCTGAAATATCCAGTGCGCGCGGCGCTCAACCCGTTCGCCAGCTCGATCGCCTATCTGTTCCCCTATCTGGTGTCGGGCAGCATCATCGTCTCCCTGGTGCTCGGCCTGCCCACCGTCGGGCCGTTGCTGCTGCAGGCGCTGGTGGCGCAGGACATGTTCCTGGCCGGCACCATCGTGCTGCTGCTGGGCATCATGACGGTCATCGGCACCTTGATATCCGACCTGCTGCTGATGTGGATCGAGCCGCGGATCCGCTTGCGGGGCCGCGCATGAGCAGCACCGTGAGCAGCACCATGAGCGCCGCGCTGGCCGACGACCGGATGGCCCAGGCGACGCAGCTTCAGCTTACCTGGTGGCGCTTCTGCCGCCACAAGCTGGCGCTGGTCAGCCTGGGGGTGGTGGCGCTGTTCTACCTGATTGCGATCTTCGCCGATTTCCTGGCGATCGCCGATCCGCATGCCACCGACGCGCGGCGCAGCTATGTCCCGCCGCAGGGCATCCATCTGTTCGATGATGGGGCCTTCAGCCCGCATGTCAGCGGGCTGAAGGGCATGCGCGACATGAAGACGTTCAAGCTGTCCTATGTACCGGACCCGTCGCGCAAGCTGCCGATCACGTTCTTCGCGCATGGCTACAGCTACGACCTATTCGGCCTGATCCCGACCGATCGGCACATCCTCGGCATCGCTGGCGGCCAGCCGGTCGACGGCATCTTCCTGCTCGGCACCGACCAGCTCGGCCGCGACCTGTTTTCCCGGCTGATGGTGGCGACGCGCATCTCCCTGGTGATCGGCCTTGCCGGCGTCAGCCTGAGCCTGCTGCTCGGCGTCATGCTGGGCGGCATATCGGGATTGTATGGCGGTATCGTCGACACGCTGATCCAGCGCGTCATCGAGGTGGTCCGCTCGATCCCCACCATCCCGCTGTGGATGGGCCTGGCCGCCGCGCTGCCGAACACATGGAGCGTCACGCAGGTCTATTTCGCCATCACCATCATCATCTCGCTGGTCGGCTGGACCGAACTGGCGCGCGTGGTGCGCGGGCGGTTCCTCGCCCTGCGGGAGGAGGATTTCGTCATCGCCGCCGAACTCGCGGGCGCGAGCCAGCTCCGCATCATCCTGCGCCACATGCTGCCCTCGTTCGCCAGCCATGTGATCGCCGCCACCAGCCTCGCCTTGCCGGCGATGATCGTCAGTGAAACCTCGCTCAGCTTCCTCGGGCTCGGCTTGCGCCCGCCGGCGATCAGCTGGGGAATTCTGTTGCAGGACGCACAGAACGTGCAGGTGCTCGCCGGCGCCCCCTGGCTGCTCTGCGCCGCCATTCCGGTGATCCTGGTCATCCTGGCCTTCAACTTCCTCGGCGACGGCCTGCGCGACGCGGCGGACCCCTATGGTTGAGCAGGTCATGACCAACCCGGGCGCGATCGAATCCGGCGGGCACATGCTCTCGGTCCGCGACCTCGCGGTTGAGTTCGGGCAGGACCGTGGCAGCGTGCGCGCGCTGGACGGGATCAGCCTGGACCTCCGGGCCGGCCGAGTGCTCGGCGTCGTCGGCGAAAGCGGCTGCGGCAAGAGCGTCACCGCCCGTGCCATCCTGGGCATCCTGGATCGCCCCGGACGGCTGGTCGGCGGCCGCGTGCTGCTCGATCCCGGCACGTCGGCGGAGCAGAACCTCGCCGCGCTCGACCCGAACGGCGCCGCGTTGCGGGCCGTCCGCGGTGGGCGTATCGGCCTGATCTTCCAGGAACCGATGACCGCGCTGAGCGTTCACTACACCGTCGGCAACCAGATCATCGAGGCGATCCGCGCGCACAAGACGCTGTCCAAGGCCGCCGCGCGCGCGGCGACGGTGGAGTTGCTGCGCGAGGTCGGTATTCCCCGGCCGGAGCTGCGGATCGACGCCTATCCATTCCAGCTCAGCGGCGGGCTTCGTCAGCGCGTCGGCATCGCCATGGCATTGGCGTGCGCCCCCGACATCCTGATCGCGGACGAGCCGACCACGGCACTGGATGTCACCACCCAGGCGCAGATCCTGGCGCTGCTGCGCAGGTTGCAACGCGACAAGGGGATCGCGCTGATGCTGATCACGCACGACATGGGGGTGATCGCGCAGATGGCCGACGACGTGGCGGTGATGTATCTCGGCCGTATCGTGGAATTCGCGCCGGTGCGCCGTCTGTTCGCGGCTCCCCGCCATCCCTACACAAGGGCGCTGCTGCGTTCGGTGCCGGATATCCGCGCCGTCCCGCGTGCCCGGCTGGCGACGATCGGCGGCACGGTGCCGCACCCCGGCGCCCGGCCCACCGGCTGCGCGTTCCACCCCCGCTGCCAGGAAATGATCGCCGGCAGGTGCGAAACCACCGCCCCGTCTCCCGTGCCGGCCGGTCTGGAAGGCGCATCCTGCTTCCACGCGGAGAGCGTTGTGCAGGAAGCCGTCGTATGAACGTGTTGGAGGTGGAGGGACTGACCAAGCATTTCCCGATCCGCAGCGGCCTGCTGCAACGCGAGACCGGCCGCATCCGCGCGGTGCAGGATGTCAGCTTCCATATCCGCCGCGGCGAGACCCTGGCGCTGGTCGGCGAGAGCGGTTGCGGCAAGACCACGGTTTCACGCTGCATCCTGCGCGCGCTGTCGCCCACCTCCGGCGCGATCCGGTTTTCGCAGGCCGACGGCACGGTGACCGATCTGGCGACGCTGTCGCGCCGCGCGCTTCGCCCGCTGCGCCGGCATATCCAGATGATCTTCCAGGACCCCTATGCCTCGTTGAACCCGCGCATGCTGGTGGGCGACATCATCGCCGAGCCGCTGCTGGTGAACGGCGTCCCCGCCGCGCGCCGGGAGGCACGGGTGCGCGAACTGCTCGATCTCGTCGGCCTGCCGGCCACGGCGCGCACGCGCTTCCCGCACGCCTTCAGCGGCGGCCAGCGCCAGCGCGTCGGCATCGCTCGCGCCCTGGCGCTCGATCCACGGCTGGTGGTGGCGGACGAACCGGTTTCCGCGCTGGACGTGTCCGTGCAGGCGCAGATCATCAATCTTCTGCTCGATTTGCAGGACCGGTTGGGCCTGTCGATGCTGTTCGTCGCACACGACCTCGGCGTTGTCCGGCATGTCAGCGATCGGGTCGCGGTGATGTATGTCGGCCACATCGTCGAGATCGCTCCCACCGCGGAACTCTATACGCGCCCGCGCCATCCCTATACCGAAGCCTTGCTCGCCGCGGTGCCGAAGCCCGATCCCGCCCAGCGCGACGCGATCGCCGCGCCGTCAGGAGAGGTGGCCGATCCCGCCAACCCGCCGCCCGGCTGCGCCTTTCATCCACGCTGCCCGTTCGCCGTGCCGCGCTGCGCCACCGAGGTGCCCGCGCTGCGGGAAACCACGCACGGCAGCTGGAGCGCATGCCATCGTACCAACGAACTCACGCTGCAAGGCGTGGTCTGAAAATCGAAAGGGGAACACGATGCGTCCGATCGCGTTGACGATAGCGGCGGGGCTGGCACTCTTGACGACATCAGCACTCGCCCAGACACCGGACCTTGCCCAGTCTGGCCTGGTCGGGCCACTGGAAAACCCGACCATCATCACCGATACCGCGCAGTGGCCGAAGACATTCCACGAGGCTCCGGCGCTGGCGGCACTGGTGAAGGCCGGCACGCTGCCGCCTGTGGAGCAGCGCATTCCGCAGGAACCGATGGTGTTGAAGCCACTGCGCCAGATCGGCCAGTACGGCGGTGTTTGGCGGCGCGGTTTTCTCGGGCCGGGCGACAGCGAGAACGGCAATCGCCTGCGCGCGGCCGACAAGCTGCTGTTCTGGGACGCCACCGGCACGCAGATCGCACCCAACGTGGCCAAAGGCTATGAGATCAGCGCCGACGGAAAACGCACCACGCTGTTCCTGCGCAAGGGCATGAAGTGGTCCGACGGCGCGCCGTTCACCGCCGACGACTTCATGTTCTGGTTCGATGACGTCTACCACAACAAGGAGCTTGTCCCATCCCCCTCGCCGGAGCTGTCGACCAACGGCAAGCCCGGGCGCATGATCAAGATCGACGAGACCACGATCGTCTTTGAGTTCGACGATCCGAATTTCCTGTTCCCGAGCCAACTCGCCGGCGACACGCAGGTGGGCGGCGGCCAGTCGCGGCTGCAATCGGATGGGCGCGAACTTGGCCTATACACCCCTGCCCATTACTTGAAGCAATTCCTGCCGAAATACGCCTCCGCCGAAGTGCTTGCCAAGCAGGCCAAGGCCGCCGGCTACGACAACTGGGTGCAGTACTACAAGGTCCAGTCGGACTGGCGGCTGAACAAGGAGCTTCCCACTCTGTCGGCGTGGCGGATGACCCAGCCGATCACTGGTCAGATCTGGGTGATGGAGCGCAACCCGTATTTCTGGGCGGTCGATACCGCCGGCAACCAGTTGCCCTATCTGGACAAGGCGCAGCTCACCTTGGCGGAGAACCCCGAGGTGATCAATTTGCGCGCCATCGCCGGCGAATACGACTACATGGAACGGTTCATCGACCTGTCCAAGCTGCCGGTGTTCCTGGAGAACCAGGAGCGCGGCCACTACAAAGTGCATCTGGACCCCGGCTTCAACGGCGGCGATTCCGAAATCAAGTTCAACACCGCCTATCGTCTCGATGCGGAAATCCAGAAATGGCTCGGCAATGTCGATTTCCGGCGGGCCTTGTCGCTGGCGATCGACCGTGAACAGCTCAATCAGGCGTTCTTTCTTGGCCTGGGTGTCCCGAGCACGCCGATCCCCGCCGACATCATTCCGCAAAGTCCTGGCAAGGAGTGGCGGCTGCGCTGGGCGAGCACCGATATCGCCAAGGCCAACGCCATGCTGGACGCCATCGGCCTGAGCAAGAAGGATGGCGAAGGTTATCGGCTGCGCACCGACAAC
Organism: Acetobacteraceae bacterium; assembly: GCA_003133265.1. Lineage (GTDB taxonomy): Bacteria > Pseudomonadota > Alphaproteobacteria > Acetobacterales > Acetobacteraceae > PALSA-911. Next base: position 9,835 of record PKWQ01000448.1, on the reverse strand, counting down.
GGCGAGAGGCTGCGGTTGCAGATCGATGTCGCGCAGACGCTGTCGCCGACCTGGCCGCAGCAGGCGGAAATGATCATCCAGCAATGGCGCGGCATCGGCATCGCCGCCGACATGAAGCTGCTGGAGCGCAGTCTGTTCTACACCCGCGTGCGCAACGACCAGAACCAGCTGATCATCTTCAGCAACAACGGCTCCGAAAGCCTGTTCCTGTACACCATCCCGGTGCTGCCGATCGATCCGCAATCCAGCCTGAACGGCGCCGCTTACGCGCAATGGTACACCACCAACGGCGCCGCCGGCATCAAGCCCACCGACCCGCTGCTGCTGAAAGGCTACGAATTGCTGGACTCCGCGTCGGGTCTGCCGGAGGCGGAACGCACCAAGGTGGCACAGGAGATATGGAAGATCGCCACGGACCAGGTCTGGTCGATCGGGCTGGTGGGATTGTCGCCGGCCTATATGGGCACCAGGGTGGTGAACGACCGGCTGGAAAACGTCCCCGCTCGCACCTGCGTCTCGCAGCATTGCCGAACCCCCTGGAGCGGTCATCCGGAGCAATGGTTCTACAAGTAACAATCATCGTTCATGGCCGGCAGGCGACGTCCTGGCGCACGGCATAGAGCGCCGCGAAAGGCGAATCCGCGCGCAGCACCAGCCGGTCTTGGGCGAAATGCGCGCGATCCGGCTCTCCGGCCGCGTCCAGCAGCAGCAGCTGGTCGTAGCCGCAGAGATCGACCGCCCGCGGATCGCGCACCGCGTTGTGCGGCGGCATGCTGCCCACGCGGTTCGCCATGTCGCGGTAGGGCTGGCGGGTCCGCACCGGCTGCTGCGAGGGGTTGTCGAACAGGAACGGCCACCAGGCCCGCCGCTCGATCAGCAGCAGCGCCGGCATCTGGGTTTCCGTCTGCATGCCGGTGGACAGGCGCCGGGCGAGCGGCGCGGCGTTCCAGAACGCCGGGGCCTCCGCCGGCTCGACCGAGGTAACGAAGACCATGCTGCCCGGCTCGACCAGGGCGATCACCGAGCGCAGGTCGGAGATGTCGGCGTTGCGTTCGTACCAAACGGCGCCCAGCACCGTCATGCGCGCCGCGAACAGCAGCACCAGGATCAGGGCCAGCGGGCGCGGCAGCCGCAGCGGCAGCAGTGCCGCGAACAGCAGGTAGCCCAGCAGGATGACGAAACGGGCATCGAGGTTGGCGGTGCCCTTGAACTCGGCCGGTGCGACGGCATAGAGCAGCAGAGCCAGCGCAAGCGCGACCCCGCCGCTGGCGGCGACGCGGCACCGGCCGGACAGCAGCAAGCCGAGCGCCGCGCCCGCCACCAGCACGGCGGTTATGATGTCGAGCGGCAGGACCACGTTGACGAACGGCGCCAGCAACTGGCTCACTTTGGTGGCAGGCGAGGGGAACACCGCCGCGCCGGCCATCTCCGGCAGCGATGACGCCGCGTACAGCGCCACCGGAACCACGCCGACCGCCAGCACCGCAGCGATGCGGCCGGCCAGCCCGGTCCGGCCGCGGGTTCGCCACAGCCAGGCAAGCTCCTGCGCGCCGAGCAGCAGGGCGAGGAACAGCAGACCCATCAGATGGCAGAAGAACAGCGCCGCCGCGCCGGGCACCACGATTGCCAAGGCCCGCCACGGCCGCGTGTCCCGCCAGGCCAGCCAGGCCGCCGCCAGCCACAGCGCCAGACCTAGGCCCAGCGTGAAGTTGAGAAAGCCGAGCAGCAGCGTTTGGTTGTAGGCGACCAGTCCGCAGCCGAGCGCCCACCACGAGGCTCGCCCGAACGCTGCCCGGCTGTAGGCGATGCAGCCCAGCACCGGGGTCAGCACGACGATGCCGATGATCGCCCGGCCCGCGAGATGGACCGGCAGCAAGTGCAGCAGCGGCACACCCAGCAGATCGATGCCAAGGTCGGGGATGATCCCCCAGCGCGGGGCGTAGAACCGCGCCAGCACCGGATCGGCCGGCCCGAAGGCCAGCACGACGAGGCGCGCGAGATGGTTCGGGTAATCCAGCAGCGGCGGCACATCCACCAGCGCGAGCGGCGCCAGCAGCGCCAGGCACAGACCGGCGACCGCCGCCCACCATAGAGCCGGGGAGGGCGGGTTCATGGCGTTCTTCGATGCCGGGGCTGATCGCACGTTCTGGTTCCAGTTCCCGCATGCGCGGGTCCATCGCGGCAGACTGGCGGTGATGAGAGGCCGGAGGACTACCATAACCCGGTCTGCAACCGCACCGGGCAATCCGTCGGTCCGGCGCGCATTTGGCGCTTGCATGAGGGTGCCGCACGGGGTCTACCTGATGCGCCGGCACAGCCGGATGCCAGCCGCGTCGCACCAGCTTCGGCGGAGTGCGACCGGCGGCAGCACCACAACAGGGCGAACGATCATGGGCAAAGGCGACAAGCAGCACGGCAACCGCGAGGCCAAGAAGCCGAAGGCCGACAAGAAGGTCGCACCGGCGGGCTCGACCTTCCTCAAACCGCAGCCCGACATCCGCAAGCCGGGCGCCAAGCCCCCGTCGAAATAGTCGGGTCGAAATAGCCGGCGCGGCAAGCCAGGCCCGCGCGGCGCAATGCTCCCGGCCGCCTGCCAGCCGATGATGGTCGGCGGTCCGGGCGCAGCCATGGCAAGCCGGCCAAACGGGAAATGTCGGGGCAGTCCCCCTTGTGCGTTCCGGTAGCGTCCGTAGGATTTCGATAAGGGCGCAAAGCCCGGCCAAGGGAAGGAAACCGATGCTGGCAACCGCGCTTGCCATGATCTCACGCGTGCTGCTCGGGCTCGAGCGGGCCAGCATGGCCGTGGCCGGGGTCTGCTTCGTCGCCATCGTGCTGATCACCGCCACCGACGTCGCCATGCGCTACGCCCTGAATGCGCCGCTGATCTGGGCCTACACGCTGATCGCCGACTATCTGATGGTCGCCATCTTCTTCCTCGCCATCGCCGCCACCCAGCGCCAGGGCCAGAATATCGGCGTGGACATGGTGGTGCGCCGCCTGCCCGAGCGCCTGCGCGCCAGCCTCGCCTTGCTCTGCCTTGTGCTGATGGCGCTGTTCATGGCGTTGATGGGCAGCGCCGGCTGGGATGTGTTCATGGACGCCTGGAGCAATGGCGACGAGCTCGCCGGCACAATCCCCTGGCCGCGCTGGCCCGCCCTGCTGCTGGTTCCGGTCGGCGCGGTGTTGCTGCTGCTGCGCATCCTCGTCGATCTCGCCGCCAACCTGATTGCCGTGCTGACCGGCGATATGAGCATCGCCCCGCACCGCCGTCCGCGCGTGCATACCGGCTTCAGCCACGAAGAATGATCCACAAAACATGATTACCGGCACCATCTTCGCTGCCCTGATAACCCTGCTGGCCATCGGCATGCCCATCGCCTTCGCCATGGGCGTGTCCGGCCTCGCCGGCCTCTATCTGCTCGGCGGCACCGACACGGTGATGGGCGTGCTGTCCACCACCCCGTTCTCCACCGTCTCCACCTACGAGCTGCTGTCGATCCCGATGTTCATCCTGATGGCCGAGTTCGTCATCGCCAGCCGCATCGCCGACGAGCTGTACGACAGCATGGTGATCTGGGTCGGCCGGCTGCGCGGCGGTCTGGCCATCGCCACCGCCTTCGCCGGTGCCGGCTTCGGCGCCATCTGCGGCTCCAGCACCGCCGGCGCCGCCACGCTTGCCTCCATCTCGCTGCCGGCGATGCTGCGGCACGGCTACGAGCGCAAACTCGCCAACGGCGTGGTGGCGATCTCCGGCACGCTGGCCATGCTCATTCCGCCGGCGCTGGCGCTGGTGCTCTACGGCCTGCTCACCGAGCTGTCGATCGCCAAGCTGCTGATGGCGGGTCTGGTGCCCGGCCTGCTCGTCACCCTGCTGATCGCCGGCACGGTGATGCTGCTGGTCTGGCGCGACCCCTCACGCGCTCCGCTGGGCCAAAGCTATACTTGGCGGGAGAAATTCGCCTCGTTGCACGTCACCGGCCCGATGCTGATCCTGATCGCCCTGGTTACCGGGGTGATCTATCTCGGCCTCGCCACCCCCACCGAAGCCTCCAGTCTTGGCGCCTTCGGCGCCTGCATGATCGCCCTGGTTCGCGGCCGCCTCACCATGGCGCTGTTCAGCAATGCGGTGGCCAACGCCGCCCGCACCGCGGCGATGATCACCATGATCATCCTCGGCGCGCATATCTTCGGCTATGCGCTGACCCTGACCCGCGCCACCCAGGTGTTCGTCGAGACCATCGCCGCGCTGCCGGTCAGCCCGTACGTGATCATGGCGCTGATCCTGCTGCTCAAGCTCGCTCTGGGCTGCTTCCTCGATCAGGTGGCGATTCTGCTGCTGACGGTCCCGATCATGGTGCCGCTGGTCAAGCAACTGGGCTTCGACCCGATTTGGTTCGGCGTCATCCTGGTGCTGACCGCCGAGGTCGGCATGATCACGCCCCCGGTGGGCATGAACGCCTATGTCGTCGCCCGCTACACCGGCAGCCCGGTCGACGAGGTGTTTGCCGGGATCTGGCCGCATTTCATCGCCCACATCCTCGCCATCATCTTTTTCGTCATCTTCCCGGGCGTTGTGATGTGGCTGCCCAACACCATGAAATAACCGGAGTGACCGCCATGCGCCGCATCGTCCTCGCCATCCTGTGCGCCTTGTGCGCCGTATCCGTCCCGGCCTGGGCCCCGGCCTGGGCCCAGGACAAGATCGTTCTCAAGGTCGCGGATACCTTGCCGACGACGCATTACATGTCGATCCAGGGCGCGAAGTTCTTCATGGCCCGCGCCACCGAGCTGACCAAGGGGCGGGTGCAGTTCGAATACTACCCCTCCGAACAGCTTGGCAAAGGCCGCGACATGCTCAAGCTCGCCACCTCCGGCGTGGCCGACATCACCTATGTCGCTCCCGGCTATGTCTCGGAGAAATTCCCGCTGGCCGGCGTCGCCGAACTGCCCGGCTACTTCGCCTCCTCCTGCCAGGGCACCAAGGGCTTCTACGCCCTGGCGACGCATGGCGGCATCCTCGACAAGCAGGAATACCGCCCCAACGGCGTCATCGCCCTGATGGCGTGGAATCTCGGGCCGTACCAGCTCAACACCCACTCGGTGAAGCTGCACGCGCTCAGCGACTTCAAGGGCCTGAAGATGCGCGGCGCCGGCGGCACCTGGGACATCATCCTGCGCACCCTCGGCGCCAACCCGGTGAACTTCCCCGCCCCGGAAATGCGCGAGGCGCTGGAACGCGGCACCATCGACGGCACGGTCGGGCCGGCGATCAGCCTGAAGCCCTATGACCTGCTCAGCGTCATCCACTACATGACCCGCGACGCCTCGTTCGGCAGCTTCGCCTCCACCTTCTCGATGAACCTGCGCAAGTTCCGCTCGCTGCCGCCGGACATCCAGACCGCGCTGGATCAGGCCGGCCGCGAAGCCACCCAGCATCTGTGCGCCTATGTCGACGCCAACGAGCAGGCCGCGTTCGAGGACGCCGAGAAGGCCGGCCTTTCGTTCTGGCGCCTCAACGCCGCCGAGCAGGCGCAGTTGCGCGACACGCTGGCCCCGGTCGGCCAGGAATGGGCCAAGGCGCTGGACGCCCGCCATCTGCCGGGCACCCAGGTGCTCAATGACTTCGCGGCCGCGGTGAAATGAGCATGCCGCGCACGGCGGCGCGGCAACGGAACGGCGGCGGGCGCCCTTGCCCTGCGTCGCACGGCGGAGGACAATCGCGCTTATGCAGAAGCACCAACGCGTTCTCGTGCTGACCGGCGCCAGCCGTGGCATCGGGCATGCCACGGCCCAGAAGTTCAGCGCCGAGGGTTGGCGGGTGATCACCGTCTCGCGCCAGGCGTTCTCGCCGAAATGTCCGTGGCTGGCGGGGCCGGAGGATCACCTGCAACTCGATCTGGGGAATATCGACGCCCTGCCGCGCGGGGTCGAGGAGATGCGGCGGCGGCTGCCGGGCGGACGACTGGATGCGCTGGTCAACAACGCCGCCATCTCGCCGAAGGGGCCGGAGGGCGCGCGGCTGGGGGTGGCGCAGAGCGACTACGCGACCTGGCTGGCGGTGTTCACGGTGAACCTGTTCGCGGTGGCGTTCCTGGCCAAGGGGCTGATCCACGATCTTGCCGCGGCGAAAGGATCGATCGTCAACGTGACCTCGATCGCCGGCTCGCGCGTGCATCCCTATGCCGGCGTCGCCTATGCCAGCTCCAAGGCCGCGCTGGCGACCCTGACGCGGGAAATGGCGGCGGAGTTCGCGCCGGTGGGGGTACGGGTGAATGCGATCTCGCCGGGCGAGATCGATACCGCCATCCTCTCGCCGGGCACCGCGGCGTTCGCCGACCGGGAAGTGCCGATGCGCCGGCTGGGGCGGCCGGAGGAAGTTGCGGCGTCCATCCATTTTCTGTGCAGCGAGGCGGCGAGCTACGTGACCGGGGCGGAGTTGCACGTCAACGGCGGCCAGCACGTCTGACAGGGTGGCGATTTGATTTTTCGCAGTGCAGCATTTCCGCGCCTTGATTTTCTATTTTCTGCCTTGCGCATTTTTCACGGCGCCAACGGACGCAACTCTGGCTATGATTACGATAGGGCCTGTATGAAAGCGCATAATAGGCATTGTCGAATCGGCGCCGAAAACCGGCGTTGGCCGGCCCGGTTCCGGGTGGGTGAAAAACAATGGCTCCGGCCCGGCTAACCGAGGATTGATGACACTGCATTCGAGGACAGGTCCACAGGTTGGCGCCACCGCTCCGGCGCTTGCCGACAACCGGCGCGCGATTTCCGTGGCCAGCACGACGCTGCTGCTGGTTGCCCTCACGGTCGTGCTGTTCACGGCCCTCCGCTCGCCGCTGAAAGACGACATTGCCTGGCTGCTTTATGTCGCCCGGCGCTGGCTTGCCGGGCGCGAACTGTATGTGGACGTGATCGAGGTCAATCCGCCGCTGATCATCTGGATCTCGGCCATTCCGATCCGCATCGCCGGGTGGATGAATACCCGCCCCGAGACAATCGCCATCCCGTTCTTTATCTCCGCCGTGCTGGGCTGCGGGGGCTGGGCCGCCTGCCTGCTGCGCGGCTATTCCGGCCTGTTCGCCGATCGCCTGCCGGCGTTCGCGGCACTTGGGACGGTGCTGGTGGTGGTGCCGGGGATGGATCTTGGCCAGCGCGAGCATCTGCTGATGGCCGCCATCCTGCCGTATCTGGTGCTGTATGCCTGCCGGCTGGACGGGCGCCGCCTGCACTGGGCGGCGGCGCTGGCCGCTGGCGTATTGGCCGGGTTCGGGTGCGCGCTGAAGCCGCCCTATGTCGCCGCCTTCGTCGTGCTGGAATGCCTGGCGCTGCTGCGCGGTCCCCGCCTTCAAGGATGGGGCCTGCATGGTTGGAGCCTGCGTGGTTGGGGCCTGCGTGGTGCGCCGTTCTGGGTCATGCCGCTGGCCGCGGCGGGGACGCTCGCCGGCTATGGCGCGCTGGTGCTGCTGACCTGCCCCAATTACCTGCACCGCGCCGTGCCGCTGGCGCTGGCGTTGTATGGCGCCACCGATGTTCCCTTCCTCCAACTGCTGGGCGACAGCCTGCGCCTGCTGTTCGGCGAGGCGGTGGCGGTGCTGCTGTGGTGGTGGAGCCGGCGCTGGCTGCCCGAGCGCAACCTGATGCTGACGCTGGTGGTGTTCGCGCTCGCTTCCACCGTGGTCTGCTTCGTCGACGGCAAGGATTGGTTCTACCACCGCCTGCCGGCGACCATCGCGACCATCCTGGCGCTGCTGCTTTGGATCGGTTCCACCCTGGCGCATCGCCGTTCGATGCCGCTCGGCAAGCAGCGCAGCTTCCTGCTGGCCGCCGCCGTCGTCGTCGTCGTCGCCCTCGCGGTCGCCAGCTATCAGCGGTTGCAGCCGGAAGTGGAGATGGCGGTGCAGCCCGACCATTCCACCGTGGCGCGGCTGGAGCAGATCGTGCGCGAGCAGCACGCGCGGCGCTATATCGCCTTCTCCGAATGGATCGCGCTCGGCTTCCCGGTGGTGAACAATACCGGCGTGGTCTGGACTTCGCGCTTCGACTCGATGTGGGCGCTGAAAGGCGAGTTGTGGCGGGTGAAATTCGACCCGTCGGCGGAGCAGAAATTTCCGGTGCGGCACTGGGTGGCGCGCGATTTCATCGCCGGCTGCCCCGATCTGGCGGTGGTCGATCTGCGCGAGGGGGTGAACTACATCGCCGTGCTCAGCGCGTCGGACCCCGACTTCGCCCGGGCCTGGGCGCATTATCGGCGGATCGACGCCTTCGACGGGCTGGAGGTGTATCGCCACGACGAGGCCGGCTGCGCCGGTCTGCCGCCGACCTGAGCGCCGCATTCACGCCGTCGGTGGCGTGGCCAGGCTGGCGGCAAGAACACCATCCAGGAGATATCGATGCAGATCGGTTTCAACCTACCCAACACTGGCCCGCTGTCGCAGCCGGAGGTGATGACCCGGATCGCGCAGTCTGGCGAGGCGCTGGGCTACGATTATCTGACCGTCACCGACCATGTGGTGCTGCCGAACGTCACCACGCCCGGTTATCCCTACTCCGAATCCGGCGAGTTCATGTCCACCGAGCCGCTGTATCGGCACGAGCAGCTGACGATGGTTTCCTATGTCGCGGCCAAGACCTCGCGGATTCGCCTGGTGCTTGCCGTCATCGTGGTGCCGCATCGCCAGCCGGTGCTGGCGGCGAAGATGCTGGCGAGCATCGATGTGCTGTCCGGCGGGCGGCTGGTGGTGGGGGTCGGGGCCGGCTGGCTAAAGGCGGAGTTCGACGCCATCGTCGCCACGCCGTTCGCCGAGCGCGGCGCGGTGACCGACGAATATATTCATGCCTTCCGCGAGCTGTGGACCAACCCGGCACCGAGCTTCGATGGCAAATACGTCAAGTTCCGCGACATCGTGCTGCACCCGAAGCCGATACAGAAACCCACGCCGCCGATCTGGGTGGGCGGCGAGAGCCCGCCGGCGCTGCGCCGTGCCGCGAAGCTGGGCGATGCCTGGTACCCGATCGGCAGCAACCAGAAATTCCTCTACGACAGTTTGCCACGCTATCAGGCCGGGGTCGGGCGGCTGCGCCAGTTGACCATCGAGGCCGGCCGCGCGGCGGACGCGGTGGCGCCGGTCTACCGGGTGAAGCGCTATGGCGCGCAGCTCGATCTGCTGGCCAGCGACGGCAACCGCCGCCTGTTCTCCGGCACCGACGCCGATATCGTCAACGATTTCCGAACGTTGCGCGATCTGGGGGTGCAGGCGATCGACATCGATTTCGAGCGCCCGACGGCGGACGAGTTGATCGCGGAGATGGGACGCTTCAAGGCCGAGGTGCTGGCGAAAATCTGACGCAGGCGGACGAATTGCCCCGTCGCTAATCAGAATTGGCTTGTCGTGAATCAGAATCGGGGCGCAGACTCCGTTTTATCGTCAACAACAGAAAGGAGGTGATCCAGTGTCTCATTGTTCATCGCACCCGCTTGCGGGCANNAAACCGGGGCCTTTTCTTGTGGCGGGGCTCCGGGGCAGGGGTGACAAGCCGAATGGCCGCGCCTCTAATGAGGCATGACGATCCTTCCCCTTGAGGACCCGAACGCCGTGCGACCGTCCTGCCAGCCGCGCCCGTGTGCACCGTCGTTCTGCTGATCCGCCCTGGCCATCCCTGGCCGGTGATGCTCGCGGCGAATCGCGACGAGCGGCTGGACCGGGCGTGGGATTTGCCGGGGGAGCATTGGCCGGACCGGCGGGGCGTGATCGCCGGGCGGGACCGCTCGGGCGGCGGCACCTGGATGGGGATCAACCGGCACGGCGTGGTGGCGGCGGTGCTGAACCGC